>JABMNB010000706.1 GCA_013205335.1 Rhodospirillales bacterium | reverse complement strand
CGCGCTTCCTGCTGGCGCAGGCCAAGGGCGCCAACGACGCCCAACTCACCTGGCTTTCGCAGGAGGACGGGCGACGTCTCGTCCGCGCGGGCACCCAGGTCGGCAGCTACATGAACTACTAGGGTCAAAACCCAATAATGCGTGTTCGTCGATTTCTGCTTTCGGGCCGATTCCAGACATTGGTCATGCGGAACAGTTCGTCAGAGATTGACCCAACTGAGACATTGGCCCCAGCCGAAGCGGCATTTCGGGCCGCTTCGGCTGGGGGTTTTGTCTCCGGCGCTTACATCCGCACCTTTCGGAGCAATGGAATAGACCGGTAGTATGCCCTCCGGAGACTTGGGGGTGGGAATGGCGCGGTTGTCAAAGACGGGCAACAAGGCAAGCCAGGCGAAAGGCCGAACGGGAAGTCAGACGAAGGGCCGCATGATCGTCAGGACCAAGCGCCGCGCCGCTCCGGAAGCGAAGGTGGGCAAGCGTCTTTCGGTTTCCGAGCTGGAGGCGCAGCTGCAGCGTCCAACGATTGAGCTAAATGAAGCGCTGGAGCGGCAGGCCGCCCATGGCTTACCCGGAACCCGGCAGGATGATGGCGTTCGCACTGTTCAGCGGGTTCATCCGGGGAATGTCGGATACGGTCTTACGGTGAGAATTCAGCAGCGATGACCGGAACGCCCTTCTCACCGGCTCCGACGCCTACGGCTGGCGCGGCCACGGACGATTCGGCCGGCCCATCGCTCGAAGCCCGTCTGGCCGATCGCACGCGCGAACTCGACGAAGTGACCCGGCAGCACGCCGCCACGGTCGAGATCCTCGACATCATCGCTCGCCCGCCCGGGGGCCTTCAGCCTACGCTCGACGCCGTGGTCAGGGCGGCCGTGCGCCATTGCGGCGCGGACGACGCGACCATGTTCCTGAGAGAGGGCACCGAAATCTTCGGTGCCGCACACGAGGGTCCGCTGCCGTCCGGGTTCGGCGCCAGGCAGCAGATCCAGCGCAGCCACCTGCAGACGCGGGTCATCCGCGATGGGCAAATCATCCACGCCCCAGATACCGAAGCACTGGACCCTGTCGAGTTCGCGTCGGTGATCGCAGTCGCGCGACAGCGCGGTGTCCGCGCGCTGGTCGCCGCTCCGATCAGGCACGCCGGCGAGGTCATCGGCTCCCTGCTGCTGCGCCGCCGAGAGGCCGGCCCCTTCTCGGCGCGGCAGATCGCAATGCTGGAGACCGTCGCCACGCAGGCCGGTATCGCCGTCGCCAATGCCGGCGTGATCACCGAGTTGCGCGAGTCGCTGGAACAGCAGACGGCGACGGCCGAGGTGCTACAGGTCATCAACGCCTCGCCAGGCGACACGGCATCGGTATTCGAGGCTATTCTCCAGAAAACGCACGCCCTTTGCGGCATCGCCTACGGCAGCCTGCAGCTCTATGACGGCCACAAACTCCGCGCCGTCGCGACGCACAACCTGCCGGAACCGCTGGCGATGCGATTGCGGGAGGGCTACGTCCCCAGCCCCCGTATCCGGCAGTTGATCGACGGCGTGGGGTTCTCGCAATTTCCGGACATTGGCCTGGTCGACGAACCAATGGCCAAGGCGGCCGCTGAAAGCGGACTCAAGACCCTGCTCAGCGTTGCCTTGCGCAAGGACGGCCGATTGCTCGGACAGATCGTTTGCGCTCGCATGGAGGTACGGCCGTTCACCGATCGCGAGATCGCGCTTCTGCAGGGATTCGCGGCGCAGGCCGTGGTCGCCCTGGAGAATGCACGGCTGATCACCGAGACGCGCGAGGCCCTGGAGCAGCAGACCGCGACCGCCGATATCCTGCGCGTGATCTCCCAATCGCCGACCGATATCGGTCCCGTATTGCGGGCCGTCGTCTCGGCGGCGCTGCGATTCTGCGGCGCGGAGGACGCCATCGTCGCCCTGCGCGACGGCGACGAATCGGTGACCGCCGCCCATGAAGGACCGCTCGGCGGCGTCGTCGGCACTCGAGCGCGGCTCGACCCACGAGGGCGGGGTACCGTCAGAGCCATCGTGGAGCGGCGCACCATCCACGTGCCCGACGTGGCGGCGCCGGACCAGCAAGAGTTCGCCGTGTGGCGCGATCTGGCCAGGGAGCAGAACTTCCGCGCTTTCGTTGTGGCGCCGATGATGCGCGAAGGCGTCGCGATCGGCAGCATCGGGCTACGCAGGCCGAACCCCGGTCCCTTCACGCCGCGCCAGATCGCGTTGCTCGAATCCTTCGCCGCCCAGGCGGTCATCGCCGTCGAGAACGTGCGCCTGTTCACCGAGTTGCGCGCGGCGCTGGACCGCCAGACCGCGATGGCCGAGGTGCTGGCGGTGATCAATGCCAACCCGGGCGAGTTGACTCCGGTGTTCGATACGATCCTGGAGAAGGCGCATCGGCTGTGTGGCAGCGCCATCGGCAATCTCGCCCTGTATGACGGCGCGCGGCTCCGTCGGGTGGCGTTCCGCGGCATGTCCGGCGAGACCTCGGCGATGGTGGCCGAGCCGCGGAACATGAGTGATTCGCACGACCGTCTGGCGCGGGGCGAACGGTTCGTTCATGTCGCGGATCTCGACGCCGCGGACGCACCGCGGACTGAAAGCCTGACGGCGCTGAGGGACCGTGAGGGTATTCGTTCCTTCGTCCTGGTGCCCCTGCGCCGGGAAGGCGCATTCCTCGGCTATATCAGCGCGAATTGGGCCGAGCCCAGGTCGAACGTCGCCAACGAGGTTGCCTTGCTGGAAAGCTTCGCCGACCAGGCGGTTATCGCGATCGAGAACGCGCGGCTGCTGACGGAGCAACAGGAGGCGCTGGAGCGACAGACCGCGATGGCCGAGGTGCTGGCGGTGATCAATGCCTCACCGGGCGATCTGACACCCGTATTCTCCACGATCCTGGACAAGGCGCTGTCTCTGTCGGGATCCAGCCTTGGCTTCCTTGTCCGATTTGACGGCGAAAAATTCTGGCAGGTGGCTTGGCAGAATACACCGCCAGCAGTGAGAGACCTCGGGCTAGGCGGTTACATGCCAGAAGCCGGGACTCACTTACATCGATTGGTCCTGGGCGATGATGTCGCTTACCTGGCCGATATCACGGACGACGAGGCGTATCGAGCCGGTGTGCCCTCGCGCGTCGTCATGGCGGATGAGGCCGGCGCGCGGTCGCTGCTGACCGTGGCCCTGCGCAAGGATGGCCGGCTGTTGGGCGCCATCCAGGTCTATCGCACCGAGGTCCGCGCCTTCAGCGAGGCTGAAGTCACGTTGGTTCGCTCGTTCGCCGATCAGGCGGTGATCGCGATGGAGAATGCACGGCTGCTCACCGAGACGCGGGAGGCGCTGGAGCAGCAGCAGGCATCGGCCGACGTGTTGAGCGTCATCAGCAGTTCTGTGGCCGACACCGCGCCGGTGTTCGAGCGCATCCTGGACAGCTGCGAACGCCTGTTCGGCACCAACCAGGTGGCCATCTGCATGGTGCACGACGACGGCCAGGTGCACGCGCGCGCGGTGCGCGGCGCGGTCATCACGAAGATGATGTCGGTGCTGCCGCAGCCCGTCGCGCAGACTGCGACCGGCCGTGCCTTCCGCCAGGCCAGCGCGGTCCACATCGCCGATGCGGCCAGTGAGCCCGACCTGCCGCAGTCGATCCGCGACGCGGTGGCGCGGCTGGGCAACTATTCGTGCGTGTTCGCGCCCATGCTGTGGGAGCGGCAGGGCATCGGCTCGATCTGCGTGACCCGCCAGCCGCCCTTGCCCTTCACGGCCAAAGAGATCGCGCTGCTCGCCACCTTTGCCGACCAGGCGGTGATCGCGATCCAGAACGCGCGACTGTTCAACGAGACGCGCGAGGCACTGGAGCGACAGACCGCGATGGCCGAGGTGTTGGCGGCGATCAATGCCAACCCCGGCGAGCTGACGCCTGTGTTCGACACAATCCTGGACAAGGCGCTGTCTCTGTCGCGATCCAGCATTGGCATGCTGGTCCGATTTGATGGCGAAAAGGGCTGGCTGGTGGCTGGGCAGAATGTTCCGCCAGCGGTGGGAGACGTCGCGCTAGGCGGCTTCATACCAGCAGCCGGAACTCTGTTTCATCGAATGGTCCTGGGCGATGATGTCGCTTTCCTGGCCGATATCAGGGACGACGAGGCGTACCGAGCCGGTGTGCCCCAGCGCGTGATCTTGGCGGATGAGGGCGGTGCGCGGTCGCTGCTGACCGTGGCCCTGCGCAAGGATGGCCGGCTGTTGGG
>JABMNB010000705.1 GCA_013205335.1 Rhodospirillales bacterium | reverse complement strand
GGCGCGTGCCTCGCGCGGCCTGATCAAAGAAGTACCGGCCAGTGCGACACCGCCTGCCAGTGCCGTGCGACGTCCCAATACAGTACTACGCATGTAAATCATTCCCTTCATGGCCGGACTCCCACCGTAGACGTCTTTCCGCCCAAACGAAACGGGCCAGCCTTCCCTTTAAGGAAGGCTGGCCCGTCATTCTCTGACCGGCAGTGAAAGTCGCCTTAAACCGGCGCCAGGAGCCGGCAGGTGACCCGATCGACGAATGTCGTGACCGCCGGTCCATAGACCGGTACGCCCCAGCGCTCGCCGGGCCCCGACGGCGGCAGGACCACGCGTGTGTCCTGCACGGGTCGGCCGCCGTTGGTGAACATGCATCCGACGACGACGTCGACGACGTTGGCACTATTGTTGGTGACGTAGAGTACCGATAGCCAATTTTGCTGCGGCACCGCCTGCAGCCATGGACTATCGATGACTACCGCCGGAACGGTAGGACCCGCGGTGATGGGCAAGACGCCCATCAGGCTGCCGCGCGGCCGCTGGACGACGGACTGCTTGTCGACCGACTGACTGCTCGGATCGAACGCCTTATCCGACGGCGAACTCGGCGTCGCGGACTGCTGCTGCGGCGTCCGACTGTCCTGACTGACATTCTCGGGGGTCCAGATCTTCCCGGTCAGCTCGTCCTTGAACTGGGTCATGCCGCTGGCCGAGACTCCGGCGCTCACTGCGCCAGGAGTTTGGGAAAGAGCCGCTGTCGTTGAGGCGATGGTCATGGCCCCCACCGCAACGGCTAAAATGTGGTAGCGTTTCATGGTGTTGTTCCTCACAAGTCGCGGGCGCGGCGCTGTTCCCAGATTCCAACCTGAGCCTCGGCGTCATCCCGGGAGATGCCATAGCGGGTCTGGATCTTGCCGACAAGCTGATCGCGGCGGCCCTCGATGGCGAGAAGATCGTCATCGGTGAGCTTGCCCCACTGCTCCTTCACGGCGCCCTTGGTCTGGCTCCAACTAGCCTTGAACTTCTCCCACATCGTCAGGGCGTCGGTCTGAATGGTCGTCCGGTTTGTCGTTTGTGAGCTGACGCCCACGGGAGCAAGTACGACAGCGAGACCGGCGCAGGTAGCAGGCACTGCGAAGGAGCGCATGAAATCACCTCCAGAGTGAGCCCGCTCAACGGTCGGTCCTAACGGGGGTTGCCCGTCCAAATTCAGGCAGGACCTCCGAGCTTGGGGCTTCAGACCCAGAGGGATTTCAGAAAAAACGCAATTGGGGTGACAATCAGCATCGCGACATAGAGGTCCATCAGTTCCCCGGCCAGAGGGCCATGGTCCGAATGGTCCTGGGTCATGGCGTTTGACGCTTCGCATACTTGCTTGGACTTCATGATCCCCTCCACGGTTGCCCCATCCTCAACAGATGAACGCCGCAAATTCGTCGGGGGTTGCAGTCCACGCGCGCAAAATCGTCAGGATTGCGCGTGACGCTTAGGCTACCTTTCGCGCGCTGTGATCGAGGGCCTGCTGCAGGTCGATCGACGAATAGGGTTTGGAAATGAACTGCATCCCCTCGGCCTGCATGGCGGAGCGCCCGTAACCGCTCGCAATCACGACCGGCAGCAAAGGGAATTGTTTTCGCACTATTTCTGCGAGTTCGTCGCCACTCATACCCGGCAAACCGACATCGGTGATCATGAGGTCGTAGCCTTCTTCCCTGGCCAGAAGTTCCAGGGCGGCTTCGCCGCTGCCGACCCCCGACACCGAACAACCTAACCTCTCCAGCATGTCCGTGGTCGACATGCGAAGCAGCACCTCATCCTCGACCAGCAAGACCCGCCTTGCCCGGCCCTCGGCCGCCGATAACGGCGGAGGAGGCTCCGTGCACGAGGTCTCGGGAGGCGCGAGGACGGGGCGCCGATTCGCCAGTACGCTGCGCAACTTGGCCGAAAGAGCGTCGCTGCTGTAGGGCTTGGCGATCATGGGATAGCCTGACCGGGTGTGGTCCGGGATCAGGCCGCGGGCGAACCCGGATGTCAGCAGCACGGCGATGCCGGGTCGCAGGCGTTGCGCCAGCTGCGCCAGTTCGACGGCGGTTATCGTGCCCGGCATCACGATGTCCGTGAACAGGAGGTCGAACGCGGAATCCTTCTCCAGGATTGCCGCCGCCACGTCAGGGTCCTCGGCAGCCTCCACGCGATAGCCCCAGCCCGTCAACATATCGACCACGGCGCGCCGGACATCTTCGCTGTCTTCCACGACCAGTATGCGCTCGCTGCCGCTTACCGCGCTGCCCGGATCGGGTGGCTCTTCGACCACCGGATCCTCGGTGCGCGGCAGGTAAAGCTTGATGCTGGTGCCCTGCCCGATGGCGCTGTCGATCCGGATATGGCCATTCGACTGGCGCACGAACCCATAGACCATGCTGAGGCCCAGCCCCGTGCCCTTGCCGTCATCCTTCGTCGTGAAGAACGGGTCGAACGCCTGCGCGGCGACCTCCGGTGGCATGCCGGTCCCGGTGTCGCTCACGTCGACCAGGACGTAGGGACCGGGCGTCACATCGGGGTGAAGCGCCGCGTAGCGGCGGTCGAGCGTCGCATTGGAGACCCCGACGCGCACCGTGCCGCCGTCAGGCATGGCGTCGCGGGCATTGATCGAAAGGTTGAGGATGGCGTTCTCGAGCTGGCCCGCGTCGATCCTGGCGTTCCACGGATCGTCCGCCATATTGAGTTCGATGGCGATACGCTCGCCCAGCGAATGACGCATCAGGTCGGCCAGATCGCCCACCAGCTTGGCGATGTTCGTCGGCTGCGGCGTCAGCGGCTGACGACGGGCGAAGGCCAGAAGCTGCTGGGTGAGGCGCGCGCCGCGATCGGCCGCCGCCGTCGCGCTCTGCACGCGGGAAATCATCGCGGCATTGTCGCCGGCCTCACCCTTCAGGAGATCGAGGTTGGCACGAATGACCTGCAGGATGTTGTTGAAGTCGTGCGCCATGCCGCCGGTGAGCTGGCCGGTGGCTTCCATCTTCTGGCCCTGCCGCAGTGCAGCCTCGTCATTGAGTTTCTCCGTAATGTCGACACAGCGAACCACGGCGCCACCACCCGACATCTCGCCGCGATAGATCTCGTAGTCGCGGCCGTCGTGCGCCACGCGCACCACAGCCGGTCCCTGGGAGGGCGTCAGGCCGAGCCCGAGCTGCAGGAGAAGAGCCCGCGTCGCTGGCGACCGGACGGACAGGAGCTGATCGAGGGTCGGCGGCGCCTGCTTGCCCGGCTCCCATTGGGCCAGTTTCGCAAACGCCTCGTTCCAGGCCACGACAGTCCGCTCGCCATCGATCACGAAGATCGGATCCCGCAGGCTTTCGAGGGTCGCCTGGAGAAGGCGCGATCGTCCGGCGAGAGCATACTGGCTGCGCTCCAGACGGCCGGCACTGTGCACGATGATGTAGATCCCGACGATCAGGCAGATGAAGGCCCCGCCCATGATGAGCAGGCCGGCAATATCCGCTTGCTCCTGCTCCGATCGCAGCGCCGTCAGGCGGCGCGCCAGCAAGAGCCTCTGCCCCTCGACGAGGGCGTCTCCCAGCAGCCTGACCTGACCGAGCATCGCCCGGCCCGCACCGGTTCGATCGAGCGAGAGTGCCGCTTCTCGGCCATTGACCTGGTAGGTGCCGACGGTGGCATTGAGTTGGTCGAACTTCTGCGCCGTGACGTTGCGAAACTCGTGGAACTGGCGCGTCGTGTCGGGATCGCTCGCGACCGCAGCTTCGAGCTGGCGCATGCTCGATTCGATCCTGAGGCGCGCCCGCTCGTAGGGCTCCAGGCTGGTGACGTCGCCGGTCAGCAGGTACCCGCGCAGTCCGATCTCGGCATCCTGCACCGCGATCACCATCTCGCGCATCAGCGCCATTGTATCGTAGTTGGCCACGACCAAACGCTGCTGGCGTGCCGCGGACTTCGAATGGGAGTAGGCCAGCATGAGGCCGACCGCGATCAACACGGCGAGGGTGATGCCTGCTATGACACCGGTCGAACGCGCGGATTGCAGCAGTCTAGGCAATTGTCGGCTCGTCCGCGGCAGGAGTCGGGAAGACGACAACGACCTTGCTGCCGCCGTCGGGCTTACGGTCGATGGTGACTTCGCCACCCAGTTGCATGGCCAGACCGCGGATCAGGGTTAGACCAAAGCCGCCCTTTCCGTCCGGCGGCGGCAGACCCGGCTCGCGCGCGACGCCATTGTCCTCGATCACGAGTTCGACCTCGTCGCCGCGCTCAATCGTCACAATGCGAATCTCCGGCGTGGTGGTTCGGCTGAAATCGTGAGTGAGCGCAATGCTTACGGCTTCCGTGACGATCAGGCCGATCGGAATTGCCGTGTCGGGGCCGACCGCCATGATCGGCGCGCGGATGTGGTACCGCGGCGATTGCCTGCCGGCCGGCGTTCGGCCGACCGATATCTGCCGCACGAGATCGCTGATGAACTGCTGGAAGTCGACCAGCGACCAGCTCGACCGCTCATAGAGATGACGGTGCAGGATCGACAGGGTGAGCACGCGATTCTGCGCATCGCCGAAGAAGCGACGAATGCGCGGCGACCTGATCTCGCCGGCCTGGAGGTTGAGCAGGCTCGATATCATCTGCAGGTTGTTCTTCACCCGATGATGGATCTCACGAAGCATGTGGTCGCGCTGCTCCAGATTGGCGCGCAGGGCCGCCTCGCGACTGGCGATCGCTTCGGCCATAGCCGTCACGCCCGCGCCGACCGACGCCATTTCCGGGCTCCACGGTCGCGGCGGCGACAAGGTAATGTTTTCGCCGCGAGCGACCTTGTCGGCGAAATCCTGAATGTAACGGAGAGGCCGGACACACCAGCGGTCGGCAGAGAACCAGATCACCAGCAGCACGACGGTCGCCGCCAGCACGACGAAGCAGAAGCTGGCCCAGGCCCCGGCAAAAGTCAGCGGACCATCGCCGGCCGGCGCCGATACCACGGCAAAAAGCGCATTCCCGCCGACCGGGCGGACCCAGAATTCGTAGTACGCCCCGTCCTGACCGAAGTCGGAGAACCTGGCCCGGCTCCCCGTCAGAACTTCCGCCAGGCGTGCCGCCACCGGCAGCCGGCGCATAGCCGCCGCGTCGCCTCCGATGGCTGCACCGGATCGATCGACCATCACCACGGCGGTGCTGCCGGTGACTTTCGTCTCGGAAGCCACCTGCGCCAACGCCTTGAGGGTGATGCCCAGCGCGCACATGCCCCGAAAACCCTGGTCACCCATGATCGGGATGGCGATCGGAATAATGGCATTGGGGTAAATGCGGCTCGCGATCGTATCGCCGACAACCAGTTCCTTGGCCGCGCGCACCTTCTTGAACACATCGCGATCGGCGAAGTTCATACCGATCGCTTTGGCTGCCGTGGCACAGCGGGCAACCCCCTGCTCATCAGTCACCAACGCCGTGGAGTATTGACCGGGATAGGTTGCAAGCAGCTTCGACAGGTAACTCTCGCATCGG
>JABMNB010000704.1 GCA_013205335.1 Rhodospirillales bacterium | reverse complement strand
GTCGCGAGATCCATCGCCGCTTACGGCAGCGGGTCGGGCTCGCCCGGCGGCAGGGGCATCTCGAAGACGTTGAGGGTCATCGACACCAGCATGTAGTAGCCGCAGACTCCCACGAGATCGACGACGCCCTTCTCGCCGAACGCATCGACGGCGCGTTTGTAGTTCGTCGGCGCGACGCGGTTGGTTTCGAGATATTCGGTGACGAAGTCGTAGATCACCTGCTCGACGTCGCGCTTGAACGGCGGCGTGGCGCGCAGGCGGACCGCCTCGATGATGTCTTCCGACAGGCCAGCTTCCCTGGCGAGGCGCGCGTGGGCGTAGAATTCGAACTGCGCCTTGAAGTGCCGTCCCACCAGGCAGATCGCGAGTTCGGACAGATCGCGGGGCAATGAATTGTCGAAGCGGCAATATTCGCCGAGCTTCTGGGCGCGGTCGGCCAGCACGGGGCTGCGCAGCCACGGCTCGAAGGGGCCGCGCAGGCCGCCGCGGGGGCCGGACATGATCGCGTCGGCGACCTTCTTCTGTTCGGGGTCGAGTTTGTTCAGGTCGAGCGGAGTCAGACGCGGCATGACGTTTCCTCTGTTCTATTTTTTTCGAAGAGTTAGAGCGGACAACCGGCGTCGGCGACGCGGTTGGCATCGGCATTGTCGAAGATATGGTTCACGATCGACAGGCCTGCCTGCATGGCGGCGCTCGAACGGACACTGCAGGACGCGGTCGCGGTCCACAGCACCTTGCCGCCATTGGATTCGTAGAGCGTGAGCGACACGCGCAGCGTCGAACCCGAGGGCGCCGCCGGGATGGTGTCGCGCGGACCGATCCGGTTGGCGGGCAGGGCGAGCCGCGGATTGGCGCCGGTCTCGTAGTCCTGGCTCTGCATCATCGGCATTTCGCGGTCGGCGCCGCCGGACAGGTCGAAATAGCTGACGTCCATGCGCATGATGTTGCCGCCGCTGAAGCCGACCTGATTGCCGCGCTGGCTGAGGCGGGCCATGACCTGGCGCCGCAGCTCGCGCGCAAGATGGGTGTCGGAGGTGAGCTGGACGGCGATCTTGACCTTGGGAATCTTCTGGTACGCCTTGATCTCCAGCTCGCCCAGCTTCGGTCCGGCGCCCACGCCATAGCCCTGGGCGGAGGCCGGCGCCGCGAAGCAGAGCGCCGAGAGCGCGACAACAGTGGCGGCAATGCGCATTCGTCTTTCCCCTAACGTCCCTCGACCGCCGTCAGCCTGCTCCAGCCGGCCTCGTCCCGGTCGAGCATGCGCTTCAGCGATTCGAAATGCAGGAAGGCCTGCTGCGCCTCGCCCGCGATCTGCCTGGCCGTATGCTCGGCCATCGCCTCGTCGATATTGTGCAGCTCCCGGCCGGTCTGCATGGCCAGCACCTGCACCATCGCCGCACGTTCGAGGTAATAAAGGTCGTCGTAGGCTTGGGCAACGGTCGGACCGGAGACGATGATGCCGTGGTTGCGCAGGAACAGGATGTCCTTGTCGCCCATCGCCCGGCACATGCGCTCGCCCTCGTCATTGGACAGCGCGACGCCCCCGTACGCCTCGTCGTAGGCGATGCGCCCCCAGTAGCGGAAGGCATTCTGGGTGCACATCTCGATGCGGCCGTCGCGGATCGACGTCAGGGCCGTCGCGTAGGGCATGTGGGTGTGCAACACGACCCTGGCGCGCGGGTTGCCGGCGTGGATCCGGGCGTGAATGTAGAAGGCGGTCGGCTCGACCGGGTGCTTGCCCTCGACGATGTTGCCGTCGCCGTCGGCCATGACGATGTCGGACGGCGTGATCTCCGACCAGTGCAGGCCCTGCGGATTGACGAGGAACAGGTCCTCGCGGCCGGGCACGGTCATGCTGAAATGGTTACATACGCCCTCGTTCAGGCCGTGCCGTGCGGCGGCCCGCAGGGCGGTGGTGAGGTCGATCCGCGCCTGGGTGACCGGGTCGTTCGCCAGCATCTGGGGAAGCTCCATCTTCAACATCCGTTGCACCTCGGATGATGCGGCCTCCGGCAAGCCGGGCCAAGGGAAATTGCCAAGGGATATTATTGCTAAGGGAAATTACGGAGGGAAACCGGGGCGCCATCAGACCGCCGAGGAGCGGCGCGGTCCGTCGGTCGCGGAGATCTCGCGCACCAGCTTGGTGCGAACGGCGCGGCCGAAATGGTCGAAATTGTCGGCCACGATGATGAAAGAGCCCGGTCCGCCGATGACGCTTTCCTCGTAGTACTTGTCGAGCGTGAGGTCGGGCGGACGGCCGAAATTGCTGCGGTTCATCATCACCGGCAGGCCGTTCACCACGATACCCTGCGACACCAGCCTGTCGCGCACGATCTCAGCCGGCGGCCCGTCGTTCGTGCGGCCGTCGCCTGAAACGTCGATGACGCGGCGCTTGGCGATGAAGGGTGAATTCTCGAAACGCTGGCCGGCATGGGCGAGGGCCGCTCCGACGGCGGTCCAGCTCTGGGACACTCGCGGCGCCTCGGCGAGCTTGTCGGCAAAGCGCTGTGCGGCGCCCGGACTGTCGATCAAGGTCCAGTCGAGCACGACGGTCTGGAAGTGCGACCCCGCCCATTCGGTGTAGCAGATGGCGATCCGCTTGTTCTCGCCCGACAGGATGGCGTCGATGACGCGGTCGTTGGTGAGCGCCTCGATATAGCCGCGCCGCTGGAGCTCGGCTTCGACTTCGTCGATCGATCGCGAGACGTCGACGGCCAGCACGAGCTGCAGATCGACGGGCGCCTGGGCGCGAGCCGAGGTGCCCGCCGCCAAAGTCGCCAAGGAGCCAACGAGCGCCGACCGTCGCCTCATGCCCACCTCCGTCGAAGGAGCGAGCATAACACCGCGGCGGCCCCCTCAAAGATGCCAGGGCAAACAAAAACGCCGGAGGAGACCCTCCGGCGTTCAGGTCGACTGTCAGGACAGCCTGTTGCCAGCCTAATCTATTGATCGTCGTCGAAGCCACGCTTGCGCGGTTCGTAGTCGCGATCGCGGCGCGGCTTGTCCGGAGCGCCGCCCGTGTGACGACGCACCGGCTTGGCGAATTCGCCACCGGGAGCACCACCGTCGGCAGGAGGAGGAGCGCTGGAGAAATCGGCACGGCGATCCCGCATCGGGCCGCCATCGCCACCGGGAGCTGCGCCGCGGTAACCACCGCCACCGCCGCCGTCGCGACCGCCACCACCACCGTAGCCGCCGCCGCTGGCACCGCCGGGACCGCCGCCACCGTAGCCGCCGCCACCACCGCCGCGATAGCCACCGCCAACGCCGCCGCCGTCACGACCGCCCCCGTAGCC
>JABMNB010000703.1 GCA_013205335.1 Rhodospirillales bacterium | reverse complement strand
TGTCAGGCGGCTGTCGCGCAGATCGAAAAGGATCTCGGGCCCGTCGAGGTCCTGGTGAACAACGCCGGCATCCCCCGCGATTCGACGATGCGTCGCCTCACGCGCGACATGTGGGAGGCCGTCATCGACACCAACCTCGGTTCCTGCTTCAACATGAGCAAGGCCGTGTGGGAGGGCATGAACACGCGCGGCTTCGGTCGCATCGTCAACATCGGCTCGATCAACGGCCAGGGCGGCCAGTACGGCCAGGTCAACTATGCCGCGGCGAAGTCGGGCATCCATGGCTTCACCAAGGCGCTCGCCCAGGAAGGTGCACCGAAGGGCATCACCGTGAATGCAATCGCGCCGGGCTATACGGACACCGACATGGTGTCGGCCGTGCCGGCCAACGTGCTGGAAAAGATCGTGGCAAAGATCCCGGTCGGCCGGCTGGGCAAGGCCGAGGAGATCGGTCGCGGCGTGATGTTCCTGATCGCCGACGATGCCGGCTTCGTCACCGGCTCGACGCTGTCGATCAACGGCGGGCAGCATATGTACTGACAATTGGCGAGCGAAAACGCCAATATGGGGCCGGCACTTCGCCGGCCCTTTTTCGTGGAGCGACCCGTGGCCAGACTGACCGAGTACGAGGACATGAACCCGCGGGCCAAGGCCGTCGTCGAGGGCATCGCCAAGGCGCGCGGCAGCGATCCGGCGAACATCAACAACGTATGGAAGGCGCTCGCCCGCCATCCCGACACCATGGAACGCTTCGCCGCCGAGATGAAGGCAGTGATGGCGCCGGGCATGCTCGACGGCCTCACCAAGGAGCTCATCTATCTCGCCGTATCGGTCGCCAACCAGTGCGACTACTGCATCAACTCGCACGGCTACATGGCCCGACAGAAGGGCATGACCGAAGATATGTTTGGTGAATTCATGGCCGTCGTGCTGGCAGCGCAGAAGGGCAACACGATCGCGACGGCCTATCGCGTGCCGGTCGACGAGGCATTCGAGGAGAAGTGACGTGAGCGACGCCAAGTCCACCGTGTGGGATGCCAACCTCTATTTGAAGTTCGCCGACCATCGCACGCGTCCGGCGCTCGACCTCATGGGCCGGCTCGATCCGTCGAACGGCGCGCGGCCGGGCCATGCGATCTACGATCTGGGCTGCGGCGCCGGCAACATCTCGCGCATCCTCGCCGAGCGCTTTCCCGAGGCGCCGGTCATCGGCGTCGATTCGTCCGAGGAGATGCTCGCCAAGGCGCGCAGCCAGACGGTCGATGCGCGCGTCACCTTCGCCAAGGGCGACCTTGCGCATTTCGAGCCGAGCCTGCCGCCGGGCATTCTCTACAGCAACGCCGCCTATCAATGGCTCGACGGCCATATCGACATGTTCCCGGGATTGCTGAAGCTTCTGCCGTCGGGCGGGCAGCTCGCGATCCAGATGCCGCGCAACCACGAGGCGCCCTCGCATGCGTCGATGTATGAAGCGGCACAAGCCGGTCCGTGGCGCGACAGGCTCACCAGGGTCCGCCCGATCGTGCGCGTCGAGGAGCCGGATCGCTATTACGATGTCCTGAAGCCGCTTTGCTCCGATCTCGAGGTCTGGGAGACGATCTACCAACAGCCGCTCACCGGTAAGGATCCGGTGGCGCAGTACACCTCGTCGACGGGTCTGCGGCCCTACCTCGAACTGTTGCAGGAGCCGGAGCGCACCCAGTTCTACGACACCTACGCCGCCCTGTTGGCCAGGGCCTATCCGACGCGCGCCGACGGCATCACTCTGTTCCCTTTCCGCCGTCTTTTCATCGTGGCGCGCCGCGCATGAAGGTCCGCCGCCTGCTGGGTGTCGCGCTGCTGCTGCTCGCGGCCGCTCGCGCGCAAACCGTGCTGGCGGCGCCGCAGTCGATGGTCGCAGCGGCCCATCCGCTGGCCGTCGAGGCCGGGCTCGAAGTCCTGCGTCGCGGCGGCTCCGCCGTCGATGCGGCGATCGCCGTCCAGATGATGCTGGGCGTCGTCGAGCCGCACGCCTCGGGCATCGGCGGTGGCGGCTTCCTGCTGCATTTTGACGGCGCCAGCCAGGCGATTGCCGTCTATGACGGCCGCGAGACCGCACCCGCCGGCGCTGGCCCGACCATGTTCCTCGCGGCCGACGGCAAGCCGCTCGGCTATCGCGCGGCCGTGGCGTCGGGCATCTCGGTCGGCGTGCCCGGCCTCACCGCCATGCTCGAACTCGCGCACAAGGAACACGGCAAGCTTGCATGGAGCGACCTGTTTGCGCCGGCGATCGCCGCCGCGCGCGACGGCTTCGCGGTCTCGTCGCGCCTCGCCGCCTGGCTGGAGAGAATCCCTTCGGTGCGGGATGAGCCCGCGATCCGCGAGACCTACTTTCATGCCGACGGCTCGCCGCGCAAGCCGGGCGAGCGCGTCACCAATCCCGACCTCGCCGCGACGTTGGGCCTGATCGCCGGGCACGGCGCGCGCGTTCTCTACGAAGGCGCGATCGCGGCCGAGATGGTCGAGCGCGTGCGCACCCACCGTCGGCCGGGCACGCTCTCGATGGCCGACCTCGCCGACTATCGCCCGATCAAGCGGGAACCCGTGTGCGGGCCCTATCGGGTCTGGGTCGTATGCGGCATGCCGCCGCCGTCGTCGGGCGGAATCGCGATCCTGCAGGTGCTCGGTCTGATCCAGCCCTTCGATCTTCAGCGCGAAGCACCCAACGACCTGAGGGCCATCCACCTGATCGCCGAGGCGAGCCGGCTCGCCTTCGCCGACCGCGACCGCTACGTCGCCGACCCGGCGTTCGTGGATGTACCGGTAGCGGGCCTGCTGTCGCCCGCCTATCTCGCGGACCGCCGCAAGCTGATGTCGCCGGACCGCAGCATGGGCAAGATCGGCCCCGGCATGCCGCCGGGCTATGTCGAGCGCGGCACCAGCCATATCAGCATCGTCGATCGCTGGGGCAACGCGGTGAGCTTCACCACGACCATCGAGGCGCCGTTCGGCGCGCAGATCATGGTGCGCGGCTTTCTCCTGAACAACGAGCTGACCGATTTCTCGCCCCGGCCCGAACTGGACGACAAGCCGGTCGCCAACAGGGTGCAGCCGGGCAAGCGTCCGCGCTCCTCCATGTCCCCGACCTTCGTGCTCGACGGGGAAGGCAAACTGGTTGCAGCGCTGGGCTCGGCGGGCGGGGCCAGGATCATCGGCGACACGCTGCAGGCCCTGATCGGCATGCTGGACTGGGACCTGTCGGCCCAGGCCGCCGTCGACCTGCCGCGGGTGACCAATCTGAACGATGCGACCGAGCTGGAGGAGGGGACGCCGATCGCCGACCATGGGGCCGCCTTGCGCGCGCTGGGCCATGAAGTACAAGTCCGCCGGCATGAAGGCGGCCTGACCGCCATCCGGCGCAAGGGCGACGGGTGGGAAGGCGGCGCCGACCCGCGGCGCGATGGCGTCGCCCGAGGAGAATAGTTTTGGCCCTGAAGAAGCTCCCCACCGTTATCCTGCGCGCCGGAGAGGATCGCCGCGTCCGCTCCGGCCACCCCTGGGCCTTCTCCAATGAGATCCTGATGGACGCCGACGCCAAGGCGATTCCCGCCGGCAGCCTGGCGACCCTGCGGGCGCCGGGCGGTGAGGCGCTGGGTGTCTGCACGTTCAATCCGCATTCGCTGATCGCCGCCCGCGTTCTCACCACGAACCCTGAAGCCCAGGTGGACGCGCTGTTCTTCGGGCGCCGGCTGGCCCAGGCAGCTGCCCTGCGCGATCGGCTGATCGGCGTTCCGTATTACCGCCTGATCCATGCCGAGGCCGACGGCATGCCGGGTGTGATCATCGACCGGTTCGGCGATGCCTTCGTGGTGCAGGTCAATACCGCCGGCATGCACGCGCTGACGCCGGTCATCCTCGAGGCACTGGAGGCGGAATTCTCGCCGACGACGATCATCCTCAAGAACGACTCGCCGGTACGTGTGCTCGAGGGGCTGCCGCGCGAGGTCGTGGTGGCGAAGGGCGAGGCAGGCAGTATCGAGCTGATCGAAAACGGTGCCCGTTTCGTGGCGGACCTGTCCGGCGGCCAGAAAACCGGCTGGTTCTACGACCAGCGCGACAACCGGCGCTTCATGGCGGGCCTGGCCAAGGACGCGCGTGTCCTCGATGCCTATTGCTACAGCGGCGGTTTCGGCGTTCTGGCCGCGAAGCACGGCGCGAAGTCGGTTCTCTGCCTCGACCGGTCGCAGCCCGCCCTCGATGCCGCCGCGCAGGCCGTCGAGCTGAACGAAGTCGGCAAGATCGTGACGCTCCAGAAGGGCGAGGTGTTCGACACTCTGGAGAAGCAGAAGCCGCGCAGCTACGAGGTCGTGATCTGCGATCCGCCGGCCTTCGTGAAGAACCGCAAGGACCTGAAGATCGGAGCCCAGGGCTATCGCAAGCTGGTGCGCCTGGCGGCTCCGCTGGTCGCCAAGGGGGGCTTCTTCTTCGTGGCGTCGTGCTCGCATCTCGTCGATGTGCCGCTGTTCGCCGAGCAGGTCCGTCGCGGCCTGCGCGATGCCGAGCGCAACGGGCGCATCCTGCTGAGCAGCGGTGCGGCGCTTGACCATCCAATCCATCCGGGCCTCCCGGAGACGGCCTATCTGAAAGCCATGGTTCTGCAACTCGACTGATCGAAGACCTTGGGGGAGGGGCTATGTCGACACAAAGCATCGCGCCGTCGCGGCGCAGCGTCATTGGTGCCGGGGCGCCGCGTCTCCGCTCCATCATGGAAAGAGGTCACGACGGACCCGTTCGACGAGATGATCGTCTTCCGGTGCGAAGCCGATGGCCCGAAGAACCGCAGTTGCCTGCATGCGTCCAATCAACCCGGCGCTCGGGCGCCGACATGAGCCGGATATAGCCCCATGATGCGCCGCCTTCTCCTTGTCATTGCAACTGTCTGCCTCGTCGGAACGGG
>JABMNB010000702.1 GCA_013205335.1 Rhodospirillales bacterium | reverse complement strand
TGCCGTAGGTGACGTCGCAGGCATAGGCGGCCATGCGCTGTTCGTCGTCGAGTTCGTGGACGATGATGCCGACGGTGAGGCCGAGGAAGGTGTAGACCCGCCCCATCCACTCCGCGTCGCGGCGGGCGAGATAGTCGTTGACGGTGACGACGTGCACGCCCTTGCCGGCGAGCGCATTGAGATAGACGGCGAGAGTTGCGACCAGCGTCTTGCCTTCGCCGGTCTTCATCTCGGCGATCTTGCCCTGGTGCAGGACCATGCCGCCCTTGAGCTGGACGTCGAAGTGGCGCTGGCCCAGGGTCCGCTTGGCCGCTTCGCGCACCGTGGCGAAAGCTTCGGGCAGAAGGTCGTCGAGCGTTTCGCCCTTGGCCAGGCGCTCGCGGTACTCGACGGTCTTGCCCTTCAGCTGCTCGTCGGAGAGCGCGACGAACTTCGGCTCGAGGGCGTTGATCTTCGCCACCGTCTTGTCGAAGCCTTTGACGATCCGGTCGTTGGCCGTCCCGAACAGACTCCGGGCAAGCGCGCCAAGCATGAAAACCTCGATATTCTAATGACTTAGGCGGGCACAGCGGCCCGCCCTTCCTGTGAGAGATAGAGAGCGGCCCGGGGAGTGTCAACGCAGCGGACCATCGCAGTCGGCGCTGGACGGCGAGGGAAAAGTGTCATCGCCCCGTCATCGACGCGGGACTCACGAAAAAGTGCCGCAATTCAAAGCCATCACCCATGTCCTCGGGGAGGCGGCGCTTGCTTGGTCCGACAGGGCCTGTGTAAAGGGTCTGCGCCTTTCGTAACGAATGAAGCTGCTGGAGTCCGCCATGAGCTACAACCTGCGCCATTTGCGCCTCGCCCTCCTGAGCGGCGCGGTCGCTGCACTCGCGGGCCCGGTCCTCGCCCAGACGCCGCCGGCGCAGGCGCCCAAGCCGCCGACTGCTGCCCCCGCCGGCCAGCCGGCCGCCAAGCCGCCGGTTGCCGCGGCCCCGACTGCCGTCAAGGACCCGGTCGTGGCGGTCGTCAACGGCCAGCAGATCCGCCTGTCCGAACTCGAAATCGCCCAGCAGTCGCTTCCGGCGCAATACCGCACCATGCCCCTCCAGGCGGTGTTTCCGGCGCTGCTCGAGCGCATCATCGACAGCAAGCTGGTCGTCCAGGAAGGCAAGAAGACCAAGACGAACGACGATCCGGCCTTCAAGAAGCGCATGGCCTTCGTCGAGGAGCAGGTGCTGCAGGATTTCTGGATCCAGCGCGAGATCGCCCGCCTCGTCACCCTGGAGAAGATCCAGCAGCGCTATCAGGAGCGCCTGAAGTCGATGCCGCCGGAAGAAGAGGTGCACGCGCGCCATATCCTGGTGGCGACCGAGGACGAGGCCAAGGCGCTGATCGCCGAGCTGAAGAAGGGCGCGGCCTTCGACAAGATCGCCAAGGACAAGTCGACCGACAAGGCCTCGGGCGCCGAGGGCGGCGATCTCGGCTGGTTCAAGAAGTCCGACATGGTGAAGGAATTCGCCGATGCCGCCTTCGCCCTGAAGAAGGGCGAGCTCTCCGAGGCGCCGATCAAGACCCAGTTCGGCTACCACGTCATCAAGATCGACGATCGCCGCACGGCGCCGCCGCCGGCGCTCGAGGAGCTTTCCGAGCAGATTCGCGAGGAACTGGCGCGCGAGGCCGTGACGGCCCAGCTCGACAAGATTCGCGCCGGCTCGAAGATCGAGAAGTTCAACATTGACGGCACCAAGGTGGAGGCCGCTCCGGCCGCGCCGGCGGCTCCCGCCGCAACGCCGGCCAAGCCCGCGACTCCGGCCGCGCCGCCGAAGTAGAACTGACGTTCAACTAGAACTCACGTTTTCGGGCGTTTCTGGTGTAGGCTCCGCCGCTGGGCGGCCGCGTACCTGCGGCCGCGCCCGAGGGGAGAAACATGTCCGCTAAGCACGCCATATCGCCGCTCGCGCCCAAGACGATTCCGACGCTACCCCGTATTGCGGGGGTAAAGCTCGGCGTTGCGCGTTCCGGCGTGCGCTACACGGACCGCGACGACGTCCTGCTGGCGGTGGTGCCGGCCGGGGCGACCATCGCGGGCGTCCTGACCAAATCCAAGACCTGCTCGGCACCGGTCGACTGGTGCCGCAAGAACCTCGCCCGCGGCAAGGTCCGCGCGATCGTGGTCAATGCCGGCAACGCCAATGCGTTCACCGGCAAGCTGGGCGACAAGGCGGTCGAGGAGACGACCCGGGCCATCGCCCAGGCGCTGGGCTGCCCCCGCAACGAGGTCTTCATGGCCTCGACCGGTGTGATCGGCCAGCCGCTCGACTGGGAGAAGATCGCCGCCGTCGTGCCGACGCTCATCAAGTCGGGCCGCGAGGACGCCTGGTCGGCCGCCGCAGGCGCCATCATGACCACCGATACCTTCCCCAAGCTCGCCACACGCCAGGCCAAGATCGGCGAGCGCACCGTGACGGTGAACGCCTTCCTCAAGGGCTCGGGCATGATCGCGCCCGACATGGCCACCATGCTGGGCTTCGCCTTCACCGACGCCAAGATTCCGGGTCCGGTGCTGCAGAAGCTGCTGGCCGACGCCGCCGACAAGTCGCTGAACTGCGTCACCGTCGACGGCGATACCTCGACCAGCGACACGTTCCTGATGGTCGCCACGGGCGCGGCGCGCCACGCGCCGATCGAGGAGGCCGACGATCCCGTCCTTGTCGATTTCAGGCGCGCGCTCGACGAGGTGATGATCGAGCTGGCGCAGCTTCTCGCCCGGGATGGCGAAGGCGCCACCAAGTTCGTGACCATCAACGTGGGCGGCGCCTCGTCGAACGGTGCCGCGCGCAAGATCGGCCTGGCGGTCGCCAACTCGCCGTTGGTCAAGACCGCGATCGCCGGCGAGGACGCCAATTGGGGCCGCATCGTCATGGCGGTCGGCAAGTCGGGCGAGCGCGCCGACCGCGACAAGCTCCGCATCTCGATCGGCGGCGTGCGCATCACCGATCAGGGCCAGGTCGTGCCGAACTACGACGAGGTGCCGGTCGCCCAGCACATCAAGGGATCGGACGTGGTGATCGACATCGATCTTGGCATCGGTCGCGGCCGTGCCACTGTCTGGACCTGCGATCTCACGCACGGCTACATCGACATCAACGGCAGCTACCGCTCTTGACGGTCGGCTTCGATGCGGATTGCCCGGGCGGGCCGCCGCCGCTCGGCGAGCGTCCGCTCGTGCTGGTGGCCGCCGTTGCCCTGGTCGACGTCGACGGTCGCGTTCTCATTGCCCAACGTCCGGCCGGCAAGTCGATGGCAGGCCTCTGGGAGTTTCCCGGCGGCAAGGTCGATCCCGGCGAGACGCCGGAACAGGCGCTGGTGCGCGAGCTGCACGAGGAGCTGGGCATCGAGACGGCGACGAGCTGCCTCGCCCCGATCGCCTTCGCCAGCCACGGCTACGAGACGTTTCATCTCCTGATGCCGGTCTTTGCCTGCCGCAAGTGGAACGGCACGCCGCAGCCGCGCGAGGGCCAGGCCCTGAAATGGGTCGCGCCGATGGAACTCACCAAATACCCGATGCCGCCCGCCGACCTGCCGCTGGTCGGCCTGCTGCGCGATTTGCTCTGAGCTTTCATGTTCCTCTCCCCCTATCGGTGGAGAGGAGTCTGAAGGTCAGCGCTGCTCAATCGCCCTCATCGGCGCGCCTTCGCGCCAGCCGAGAAGGTTGCGGAAGATGAGCGCTTGCGCGGTCGCCGCCACGGCGGTGCCGCCATAGGAGACCAGGATTGCCGCCGTCCAGGTGATCAGGGCCGCCGATTCGCCGGCACCCAGCACGCCACGCGCCAGGCCGAGCACGACCAGGGTCGCCGTCGTGGTGGCGAGCGCGCTCGCGAAGAATACCAGGAACAGCACGCCGATGATCGTCCAGGCATTGCCGCGGCTATGGACCCAAGACAGGCGCGGCGAGAAGGGTTCGTCGACCGACGTCGCGGCGAGGCCGTAGCTGACGCGCAGCGCCAGCACGATCGACACGGTGAAACCGGCACCGATTGGCGCCGCCAGCGCCTGCTTGCGCGCAACCTCGGGGTCGGCGGCCGCGCCGGCGGCCAGCATCTCGGGATCGATCGAGCCAAGGGTCAGCACGAAGGCCGCGAGCAAGAGGAAGGTGAAGCCGCCGATCTTGATCAGGTGAATGAGGAAGGCCATCTCGCGCGGCGACCAGCCCAGTCCGGGTAAGCGGTCGACGCGATGGGGGCCGAGCAGCACGACGCGGTGCCAGGCCACCATGAACATCACCGTCGGCACGATATCGACCGCCTTCTCGATCAGCATCGGCATCAGCGAGTCGCGGGGCATCGTCGACCCCAGCAGCCGGATGGCGAGCGAGGCGATCCACGGAATGGTCACGAGATGGAAGAACAGGCCAAGGTTGGCGAAGACGAAGCCGAAGCTTTGGGCGACCAGGGCGCCGAAAGAGAGTTTCACCGCAGGCACGATCTAGCTCCGTTCCACTTTTTCGCCGGCACTGAATTCCGAAGTCCCCAGCACGTCGGCCAGCCGCCGCGCGGCGCTGCCGGGCTTGAGTGCCTTGGGCTGGGAGGCGTGCGGCGACCAGCCGTGCAGGAAGAGGACCTCGAAGCTCGCGGAGACCCGGCCGCCCGGACGCGCGAACTGTTCGCCGTAGAGTTCGGCGGCGCGCAGGAGAACGGCGCGCCGCGTCACGGTACGGCGCCGGCCGACCACGAGGTTGCTTTCGCCCATGCCGCTCAAATCGCGCATCAGGGCGAGGGCGCTCTCGTATTCGACCTCGATCGTCTCGCTGTCGGCCACCGGCAGGGCAAAGCCCGCCCGCTGCAACAGGCCCGCCGCGTCGCGCAGGTCGGCGAAGGGCGAGACGCGGGGGCTCAATCCGCCGTCGATCTCGCTCTCGGCCGCCGCCAGCGTCCGACGAAGCTGCCAGAGGGTGGCGCCGCCCAGCAGGGCGCCGAGGAACAGTCCGTCGGGTTTCAGGATGCGCGCGATCTGGATCAGCGCGCCCGGCAGGTCGTTCACCCAGTGGAGGTCCATGGCGCTCAGCACCAGGTCGAAGCGGCCGGCCGCAAAGGGCAGGAACTCCTCGTCGGCGACGACGGCTGGCCCGCGCGCACGTCGCGCGAAGCCGCAGCCGAGATCGGCGCGCACCAGCTGTCCAACGATCGCGCTCTCGCCCAATGCCGTCGCGACCTCGTCGCCGTGGCTGCCGAGATCGAGGGCCAAAGGAAAGGTGCGGCGGACGTCCGACAGACGGTCGACCAGCCGTTCGGCGATCTCGCGTTTCAGGAAATCATGACGCTCCCAGCCGCGTGCGGCCCGTTCGCGACGTTGGCGCAACAGGGTGCGGTCGAACACCAGCAGGGGGTCGGGGCCAGTCAGGGGAGGTCTTTCGTCACAGTAGGTATGTAGGGCCAAAGGGCGGCGGCGGGTAGGGGAACGCCATCCTGTGGGCGCATTTGCCCGCCCCAATCTCCGGCATGGTGCCGATTGGAGTGAGCGGGGCAGTTGCGGGGTGGGGCCGGGCAGTCCTCGATGCCGTGCTGCCGCCGCTCTGTCTTGGCTGCAACGAGATCGTCGGCGCGCCGGGAGCGTTGTGCACGAGTTGCTGGCAGGGTTTCTCCTTTATCTCCGCCCCGCACTGCGCCTGCTGCGGCACTCCCTTCGCGGAGGATCTGGGCGCCGAGGCGCTCTGCGCCGGCTGCCTCGCCCGTCCGCCGCGTTACCACCGGGCCCGCGCCGCGCTGGTCTATGACAATGAGAGCCGGCGGATCGTCCTGCCGTTCAAGCATGGCGACCGGACCGACATCGCGCGGGCCTGTGGCGGCTGGATGGCACGGGCGGGCGCCGATCTCCTCCCATCGGCCGACCTGGTAGCCCCGGTGCCGCTCCATTGGCGGCGGCTGTTCATGCGCCGCTACAATCAGGCGCTGCTGCTGGCCCGTATCGTCGTTCGGACGGTGCCGCCCGGACGCACTCTGCATCTGGCACCTGACCTGCTGCGGCGGCGACGCTGGACCGGTTCGCAAGCCGGCCTCAAGGCAAAGGAACGGCGGCGCAATGTCCGTGAGGCTTTCGACGTTCATCCGAAGTGGCAGCCGCACGTCGCCGGCAAGACCGTCCTGCTGGTCGACGACGTCCTGACGACCGGCGCGACCGTCGAGGCCTGCGCACGGGCGCTGCAACGCGCCGGGGCCCAACGGGTTGATGTCCTGACACTGGCGCGGGTTATCCGGCCAGCGGTATAGTGGGCCAAAGAGGTTCACCCATGGCCAAGATCGAGATCTACACCACGCCGTTCTGCGGCTACTGCGCGCGGGCCAAGAGCCTGCTCGACCAGAAGGGTGCCGCCTACGAAGAGACCGACGTGATGATGGACGACAAGAAGCGCACCGAGATGCGCGCGCGCGCCAACCGTACGTCGGTGCCGCAGATCTTCATCAACGGACAGCATATCGGCGGCTCCGACGAGCTCGCCGCCCTCGAACGGGCGGGCAAGCTGGATACGCTGCTCGCGCAACCGGGTTGAGGACCGCCCATGACCGCGTTCAAGGCTGGCCTGATCCAGACCAACGTCAGCAACGAGATCGCCGAGAACGTGGCCTCCCTGCGCGAGCAGGCGAAGCTTGCGCGCGATGCCGGCGCCGACTTCATCATGACGCCGGAGAATACCGGCCTGATCGGGGCCAACCGGACCGAGACGCTGGCGAAGGCACAGACAGAGGAAGAGCATGCGATGCTCGCGGCCTGCCGCGCCAGCGCGCGCGACACCGGCGCGTGGTTCCTGCTGGGCTCGATCCATGTGCGCGTGGGGGCTGAGGAGCAGATCCGCAACCGCTCCTACCTGATTGATTCTTCGGGCGGGATCGTGGCGAGCTACGACAAGATCCACATGTTCGACGTCCAGCTGGCGGGCGGCGAGAGCTACCGCGAATCCTCGACCTTCCGCCCCGGCGAGAAGGCCGTACTGGCCGAGACGCCATGGGGCTTGCTCGGCATGACGATCTGCTACGACCTGCGCTTCCCCTATCTCTATCGCGAGCTGGCGCATGCCGGCGCCACGATGCTGGCGATCCCGTCCTCCTTCACCGTGCCGACGGGCCAGGCGCATTGGCACACTTTGATGCGCGCCCGCGCCATCGAGACCGGCTGCTTCGTCTTCGCACCGGCGCAGGTCGGCACGCACAAGGGTTCCAACCGCAAGACCTACGGCCACTCCATCGCCGTCGCCCCATGGGGCGAGGTGCTGGCCGATGCCGGCGGCGAGAAAGCGGGCTTCGTGATCGCCGACATCGACATGGCGAAGATCGAAGAGGCGCGGAAGATGGTCCCGTCGCTGACGCATGACCGCAAGTACGCCGCGCCGGTGCTTCACAAGGCCGAAATCGCCAAGGCCGCGGATTAGGACAAACGATCCGGTCGAGGGGACGGAGTGTTCCTGGGCAATCAGGCTTGCGTCATTTGATCCAGAAGGCCTCGAAGAGGTACTTTGTGACGAGCCCTTCGTCATCGAGGGCGAGCCGCGCGGTGAAGCCGTTGGACACGCCTTTGTCGATTTATTGCCAGGTGGGCGTGCCCAGCCGTTCATAGCGTTGGCGCGACGGCTGGCAGGTGAGGGCAGGAGCATCGAGGAACAGCGCGAGCAAATCCCCGCCGGCGTCGCCCAGGTGCCGGATCGCGAGGCCGTTGCAGAAGGGCGTTGCCGAGACGTCGACCTCGTGACAGCCCGCGAGGTCGGGCCGGTCCGCGCCATCGACCCGCCAGCTCATATCGCCGGTTCGTTCCATAACGAGTGATTTTTCCACCGCGTCGGTGCGCTCGATGTGGAGCGTGCGCGTCCGCCAAGACGTGTCGAGGTCCCAGCGGTAGCGCAGGCCGCAGCTTTCCTCGCCGGCATGGATCAGTGTCGAGCGAATCGCTGATCCTTGAAGCGCTGCGCAACAGGGTCATCAACTCAAGCCCCGGCTCGTCGACGCGCCGCCATCGGTGGAAGAATTGATCGTTTTGCATGAGCAATCCTTGTCGCGGGCCATTTGAAAAATGCGGCAAGCGATATGTGAGTGGCACTTGAATTTATACGTCACATGTCGTATATAAAACGACACATGACGCGAGGTTTCGAGTTGGCCGAGGTAACTCCACGGGAAACGATTCAGACCGAATTCGGCCGGCTGCAGCAGATCGTCAAACTGTTGGGTGGCAAGCAAGTCCTACGGCATCAGCCGAAGGACATTCTAGCCGCACACGAATTGCTCCAGCAGGGGCTCCCCGGGCGGTCAGCTGTCTATCTGCTCGATACTCTGAGCGTTCTTGCCGTTTTGGAGTCGGTGCAAAAGGGCCTCGGTATGAGCCTGCGCACATTCCAACGGCACAAGGATGAGCCCGACAAGGTTCTCAGTCAGGAACAGAGCGGACGGACGTGGAAGTTCGCGGAAATTCTGGCCAAAGCGACGACCGTCTTCGGCACGCAGGAAAGAGCGGAGCAATGGCTGGAGAAGCCCGCTACGGGATTGAACCAGAGGCGGCCGATTGATCTCCTTTCAACCCCGGCTGGCGTTGAGCTTGTGGAGGATTTCCTGGAGCGCCTCGAGTACGGCGTCTACGTATGACACCACTTCCGCCGCCGCTCGGCACTGGAGAACTCGTGGCATGGCGCCTGGATTCGGCTCAGCATGCAGCGACATGGGACAGCGGCGAAGGCGCCTATCAAAAAGGCGGCCGCTGGAACAGCAAGGGTGTGAGAGCGGTCTATTGCTCGCTCGATCCGGCCACCGCCATCCTCGAGGTCGCCGTCCACAAGGGTTTTGAAACCCTCGACATCGTTCCTCACGTCCTGACGGCCATTGCGATCGACGATCCTGCGAATGTCCACGTCGTCGAGACAGCAAATATCCCGAATGCAAACTGGCTGGTGCCGGGCATTCCGAGTGCCGGTCAGCAGGCTTTTGGCAACACGTTGCTCGCCAAACATGAACTGATCGCGATCCCCAGCGCCGTATCGAGGCATAGCTGGAACCTGATATTCGCGGCAGGTTTTGCTCCGGGAAGTTATCGGCTGAAGCTGCAGGAGAGGTTCGCACTCGATACGCGGCTCAATCCTGCGAAACCCTGACGAGGCCTCGACCCGCGCACTGAATCGCGTCACGCTCGGCCATCCTATCCCGGAGTACCCCATGTCATCTCCCAGCCTGGTGATTCGCAAGGGCACCATCGTCGATGGCTCAGGCGGCGATCCCTATGAAGCCGACCTGGCCATCGCCGATGGCAGGATCTCTGCCATCGGCCGGAACCTTCCCAGGGGCGAGGAGGAGATCGACGCGCGCGGCAGGCTCGTGACGCCGGGCTTCGTCGACGTTCACACCCATTATGACGCCCAGGTGACGTGGAGCGACCGGCTGTCGCCTTCGTCGTGGAACGGCGCCACCACGGTCGTTCTCGGCAATTGCGGTGTCGGCTTCGCGCCCTGTCATGAAGATCAGCACGCGATGCTGATCAATCTGATGGAAGGCGTGGAGGACATTCCCGAGGTCGTGCTGTCGGAGGGCCTGCCGTGGAACTGGCACTCTTTCCCGGACTTCCTCGATGCAATCGCCGCCCGTTCCTACGATGCCGACGTCGCGACGCAGGTGCCGCACGCAGCGTTGCGCGTCTATGTGATGGGCCAGCGCGGCGCCGATCGCGAGCCTGCCACCGAACAGGACCGTCAAAGGATGGCCGAGCTGACCGTCGAAGGCCTGCGCGCCGGCGCGCTGGGCTTCTCGACCTCGCGCACGCTCAATCACCGCTCGGCCGACGGCAAGCACATCCCGACCTTGCGCGCCGAGGAAGCGGAACTCACCGCGATTGCCCAGGCGATGAGAAAGGCCGATGCCGGCTGGCTGCAGATCGTCTCGGACTTCCAGGACGGCGAGGTCGCCTTGTTCCGGCGACTGGCAAAGGAATCCGGCCGCCCGGTCACGATCACGTTGTTGCAATCCAATGTTCGGCCCGACGGTTGGCGCGAGACGATGGCGGAAATCGACGAGGCCAACAGCGAGGGTCTGCGTATTACCGCGCAGGTGCGCACGCGTCCGACCAGCGTGCTGCTGGGGCTCGAACTGTCGCAGACTCCGTTCACCGGCCGGCCAAGTGCCGACCGCATTGCACGCCTGCCCTTCGTCGAGCGTCTTGCGCATTGGCGCAATCCCGAGTTTCGCGCCCGCCTGCTCGCTGAGTCGTTCGAGGGCGACGATCGCAGGCGGCTGGTCGATCGCTGGGACCGCATGTTCCCGCTCGCCGATCCGCCAGACTACGAGCCGGCGGCCGACCAGAGCATCGGGGCCATCGCGGCGCGGCAGGGCCGTCCACCCGCCGAGGTCGCCTACGACCTGCTGCTCGAACGTGATGGCAAGCAGATCGTCTATCTGCCGGTCACCAACTTCGTCGCCGGCAATCTCGACGTGGTGCGCGAGATGCTCGATCGCCCCAACACGCTGCTGGGCCTCGGCGACGGTGGCGCCCATGTCGGCATCATGTGCGACGCGACGGCCACCAGCTATACGCTGACCCATTGGACCCGCGACCGAACTCGCGGTTCGCTGTTTCCGGTGTCGTGGGCCATCAAGCGGCTGACTGCCGACAACGCCACCGAGATCGGCCTCCGCGACCGCGGCCTGCTGAAGGTCGGACTGAAGGCCGACATCAACATCCTCGACTACGACAGGATGAAGCTGCGCCGGCCCGAGGTGGTCTACGACCTGCCGGCGGGTGGCAGGCGTCTGGTTCAACGCACGGACGGCTTCGACGCAACCATCGTGTCGGGCGCCGTCGTCTACCGGCAGGGCGAAGCGACGGGCGCCTTGCCGGGCCGCCTGGTGCGCGGCGCGCGCGGGTAGGCGAGTGCGATCTACGCGAGGCGGCCGGCGATCCTCTGCACCATCGCCATCTTCGGCTGGCTGATCATGCGCGCCTCGTAGGCGGTCACCGAGAAGCGCCCGCGCACCAGCTCGAGCAACTCGCCGTCCTTCAGCAGGAACTCCGGCCGGGCCGGTTTGCCGAAGCGCTCGTTGCCTTCCATGAACGTCTCGTAGAGCAGGATGCCGCCGGGCTGCAGCGCCTCGAACAGCGCGGGGAACAGTGGCCGATGCAGGTAGTTGGTCACGACGATCGCGCCGAAGCGGCGACCGACCAGCGGCCAGGGCGAGCCGTCCTCGAGATCGGCTTCGATCGCCTCGACCGTGTCGGAGGGGACCAGCGCGCTCACGTCGCGATCGATTGCGGTCACGCGATGGCCCCGGTCGGTGAAGAACCGCGTATGCCGGCCCTTGCCGGCCGCCACGTCGAGCACGGTGGCTTCGGGGGCGATGAGGCCGGCCCAGGTGGTGATCCAGGACGAGGGCGTCATGTCTTGCGCGCTCCCGCGCCCTTCAGGTTCAGCAGATTGCCCGACAGGATCAGGGCAGCGCCCAGGATCGTCAGCGTGTCGAGCCGCTCGCCATAGAGCAGCCAGCCGGCGAGGGCGGCCAGCGGTACGCGCAGGAAGTCCATCGGTACGACGACGGTGGCGTCGGCATGCAGCATCGCGCGTGTCAGGCAATAATGGGAAAATGTGCCGCAGAAGGCGATGACGATGATCCACGCCCAGACATAGGCGGAGGGCCAGCGCCACACGTCGAGCGCCGGCACCAGGCCGATGATCGACTGGATGAGCAGCATCCAGAAGAGGATGGTGAGCACGCTGTCGGCGCGGGTGAGCGACTTCACCATGGTCACCGAGACTGCGAAGCCCACCGCCGCGGCCAGCGCAATGACCTGGCCGGGCACGATCTCGTTGGTGCCGGGCCGAACGATGATGACGACGCCGATCACGCCGAGCGCCACGGCGAGGTTCTTCCACAGCCCCATGCGCTCGCCCAGGAAGGCGACCGCCAGGATCGCCGTCCAGATCGGCATGGTGAACTCGATCGAGATGACCTGAGCGAGCGGGATCAGGGTCAGCGCCTTGAACCAGGCGAACTGCGCGCCGTAGTGGGCGATGTTGCGCCCGACCTGCTGCCAGGGGCGTGCCGTCTTCAGCCTGGCGAAGCCGCCCGCGAGATGGATCAGCGGGTAGAGCATGACGAGACCGATGACCGAGCGCATCTCCATGATCTGAAAGACGTCGAGTTCGCGCGTCGTCTCGCGGCCGGCGATCGCCATGACCAGCATCGCCGTCAGCCAGCCCGCCATCCACGAGGCCGCTTTGAGGTTCGAAGGCTGGTTCATCGGCGGCTTGCGGCGGCTTTTCGGAGTGGACGGTGGAGCGGGCCGGGACAATCGGGCCTTGCGTCCGGCCCGACAAGCCACCATTTTTCAGCTGTCATGATTTTGTATCGCTTGCGCTGCGCCAAAGGCCACGAGTTCGACAGCTGGTTCAAGGACAGCAAGACCTATGAGCGTCAGGAGAAGAAATCCCTGATCGGCTGTGCCGTCTGCGGTTCGGCGAAGGTCGAACGCGCCCTGATGGCGCCCCGCATCGGCAGGAAGGGTAAGGACAGCGCGGCGCTGGCCGTCGAGGCGCCCGCCGCGGAGACGCCTGCGACGCCGTCGCCCGAGCAACAGCAGCAGATGGCAACACTTGCCCAGCATATCCCGAAGGAGCTGCGCGAGGCCTTGCTCAAGGTCCGGGCCGAGGTCGAGAAGAACTGCGAGCACGTCGGCGACAAGTTCGCCGACGAGGCGCGTAAAATTCACTATGGCGAAAGCGACAAGCGCGGCATCTACGGCGAGACGAGCGACGAAGAGGCCGAGGCCCTGGC
>JABMNB010000701.1 GCA_013205335.1 Rhodospirillales bacterium | reverse complement strand
TCTCCTTCAACGTCAAGGGCGGGCGCTGCGAGTCCTGCCAGGGCGACGGCGTCATCAAGATCGAGATGCACTTCCTGCCCGACGTCTATGTCGAGTGCGACGTCTGCAAGGGCAAGCGCTACAACCGCGAGACGCTCGAGATCGTCTTCCGCGGCAAGTCGATCGCCGACGTGCTCGACATGACGGTCGACGAGGGTTGCGAGTTCTTCAAGGCGGTGCCGGTCATTCGCGACAAGATGCTGACGCTCCAGCAGGTCGGGCTCGGCTACATCCATATCGGCCAGCAGGCGACGACCCTGTCGGGCGGCGAAGCGCAGCGGGTCAAGCTCGCCAAGGAACTGTCACGCCGCGCCACCGGCCGCACGCTCTACATCCTCGACGAGCCGACCACGGGTCTGCACTTCGAGGACGTGCGCAAGCTGCTGGAAGTGCTGCATCGCCTGGTCGAGACCGGCAACACGGTGCTGGTGATCGAGCACAATCTCGAAGTCATCAAGACCGCCGACTGGGTGCTCGACATGGGCCCCGACGGCGGCTCGGGCGGCGGCCGCCTGGTCGCCGAGGGCCCGCCCGAGGCGATCGTGAAGGTGCCGGAGAGCTATACCGGCCAGTACCTCGCGCGCCTCCTGCCGCGCAGCGCTACGGCGAAGAAGCGGGCTTAAGGTCCGAAGCTAGATCCGGGCATCCCAGGTGATCGTAAAATCGACCCTCACGTCCGTGAGTTCTGGGATGTCTCTCAGCGTGGTTACCTTGAAGCGATAGAGGCCCGGAGTTAGTCCGGTGCCGCCGGCGTGCCTCGCGATTTCCAGGTATCCCCATGAGCCGGCTGCCTGCGTTTCGATCGTCCGATCGTAAAACGGCGCATGCCCTTCATTGGCGACCGTCACCCGGATCGGAATGGCAATGCCGGGATTGGTGTACTTCCCGTCGGGCCGCCGGGAGCCATCTCCAGTGACTTCCCGCAGCGGCCGCATGTCCGAGATGATTGCTGCCCGGAACGTCAGCTCGAATTGATAGTGCCGAGTCTCGGTGATCTTCACGAGGACGTCGAGTTCCGTCGCAGCACGGCTGGCATCGAGAGGAAACGAGACGGGCGGTGCTGGCGCGCCGAGCTGCTTGACGATCGACCCTGTAATCTTGCCCACCGCCGAGTGAGCACCGTAGTCGCCCCGTGTCTGCGGCGACAGTCGTACATAGATCCGCATGTATCCGGGCGGATCGGTACCCCGTTCGAGGCTTGCCCTCACCTGGTAGTCATGCCGTGGAATATGGGCGGGCTTCATGACGCCGTTGGGTGGTCTCGGCCAATCGATGGTCAGTCCGGCTGCTTTTAGAATTCGCTCCGCCTCGTCGAACGACGCGCCTGCGGGAATGTAGTGCCGAACGATCCTGCTGATATCGACGGAATATCCTGCGTAGGGCAGCGCGAAGTACCTGTAGACCCACGGCTTCCGGGTCTCCGGTAGCGCCGCGTAGTACTGGTCGATCTTCGCCCGCAGCGCCTTGCCACGGGCGTCGGCGTCCTTGAGATCCGAAGTGTCCTTGGGCAACGGCGGCAGCCACGGCACCGTCGGATCGATCGCGTCCCAGGCGGGAAGCACTGCCTCACCTACGATCCACAGCGGGAAGAAGAACACCGCGGGGATCGCCGAGCCTGCGATCGCGAACAGGGTTCCGACCAGGATCGAAAGGGTGAGCAGGAGCCCCGCCATGCTTCCTGCCTTGCGCTCGGATGGTTCCGACTTGCTCATCGCACCTCCTGAAGACTGGTGCGGCCGGGGGATCGGATGTTTTTCTGGGAGTCAAGCAAGATCGCTCCCTCAACCACCACCACGACACATGATTCGAGGGGTGCGACATTCATTTCAGTTATTTCGTTTGTTTCGGTTGTTTCGTTTATTTGCCGGCACTTCGGGTTTCTTGAACGGCCTGCTGGAAGGTCGAGACCGCGGTGACGCGGGCGGCGCTGCCTCGTTCGTCGGCTTCCCAGCCCGCGACGGTCAGCTGGCCAGTCGCGGCGCACATCTCGACCGACAGGCGCGTGCAGGCATTCAATACCGGCGCGGCCACCCACTCGAAATCGTCCGCGTCGTATCCGGTCCAGGCGGCGAGCGCGCTGCGGCGGTGGATGTTGTTCTCGACCGGCTCGCCTGCGCCGCAGGCGCGGGGCCGCCACTGCGGATGGCGTTCGCGCCAGTCGTTGGCGAAGACCGTGTCGTCGCGATAGGTCCGCACACCCGCCTCCTCACGCTCGATCACGATGCGCTGGCCGGGCCGCGTCCCGACCAGCAGGAAAAGGACGGGCCGTGCGACCGGCACGGTCTCGAGCTGGCGGCGCGCGTCGTCGAAGCTGGTGCAGGTCTCGAAGACGTGGCGCAGCAGATGTTCGGGCGGCAGGCGCCCGCTGCCGCGCAAGCCATGGAGCGCGTTCAGCACATAGTCGAGCCACAGCAGCATCGAACTCTGCCAGCGGCGGCGCATCGGCGCCTGGTTGATCGAGGCGGCGAAGCGCCCCGGCGCCACCGCGGTCAGCACGCCGACGAAGCCCGGCCAGGTGACGTTCAGGAATTCGCCGGCCGCGCCGCGCTGGCGCCTCACCTCGACGAGGCGACCGAGACCGGGAAACGGCCAGTCGAGGGTGCGACGGAGACGCGGCCCCTGCGCGGTATCATCGGCCAGCGCGGTGCAGCCGAACAGATAGGCGCCGTGCAGGAGCCAGATGCCCGGCTTCTTCAGGGTGCGGGCGACGATTTCAATCTCGGCGGCGTAGGTGGTCCCCGCCCGCATCATCCAGGCGCGCACGATCGGGTCGGCGAGCGTGGCCAGCAATCCACCCAGCGGCAGCCAGCCGAGGCAGGCGTCGCGAACGGCCAAGGCTTCGGCCTCCCGCTCGCGCACATGGCCCGAGGCCGCGCCGTCCGACACATCGATCAGCTTCACTGATTTCATAAGTGAGTGATTACTCACTCATGGGATTGCCGTCAAGCCGAGGTCAGCGACGCTCCCAGCCTATGCTTCCGAGATCGTAGCCAAACTGTCGCTCCACCACGGACGCGGTGGCGTCGGAAGCGTCGCCCTTGCGGTCCGTCACGCGCTGTTGCGCCACATCCTTCGGGACGTCGAGCCAGATGCCCTGGAACGGCACGCCCACGGTGCGCGCCAGCGCCTCGGCCGCGGCGCGTTCCTCGGGGCGGGCGAAGACCGCATCGAGCACGACGCTATGTCCCGACCGCAGCACGCGTTCGGCGCGCGCCATGAAAGCTGCGTAGATCCTCCCCGACGCCTCCGGCGAATAGCTGCCCGCCGGCATGCGCTCTTCCAGCGCGACGCCGGCCTGTCGCTTGCGCTCGACATCGGTCCGCACCACGACCGCGCCCGGCGAACGGCCGATCTCCGGCGCGAGTTTCAGGGCCAACGTGGTCTTGCCACTGCCGGAGAGGCCGCCGATCGCGACCAGACGTGGCGGCGCGGGCTGCAGGAATTCCAGCGCCGCCTTCTGGTAGGCCCGCGCTGGCGCATTGTCGGCGCCGCTCACGGCCGTGACGGCGGAATCGACGTAGGCGCGGATCGCGGCCCGGCGGGCAAGGAACATCGGCAGCAGCGCCAGCGCCTCCTCATGCGAAGCGCCCCCGACTTCGCCGACCCGCCACAGCCATTCATTCAGCAGCCGGTTGGCCAGCGCGCCCAGCCCCTGCCGCGCCAGATCCATCAGCGCGAAGGCGAGGTCGTACAGCACGTCGATGTTGGCGATCTTGTCGGAGAACTCGATGGCGTCGAACGGCACGGGCTGGCCGTTCAGCGTCACGATGTTGCGCAGGTGCAGATCGCCATGGCAGCGGCGGATCGCGCCCGAGGCGACGCGGCGCGCCACCAGATCGACGAACGGCTCGAGCGATCGCGGCATCGCCTCGGCCAGCGCCTCGCTGGTCGGCGGATCGAGCCGGTCTCCCGCTTCGCGCATCTGGCGGACATCGGCCGCCACCGAATGGCGATAGTCGTCGGGCGAGCAGAAGCCCGAAGCGATGCCGGGCAGCCCATCATGGAACTGCGCCACGCGCGCGCCGAGTGCCGCCATCAATTCCGGCGTCAGCGCGCCGCGCGCCGCCATGCGGTCGAGCAGCCCCTCTTCGTCGAAGCGACGCATGACGACCAGCCAGTCGACTGCGTCTCCGGAGGCTTCGCCGATATCGCCCAGCACCAGTTTACCGTTCCGCCGAAGGACAGGCGCTACGCCGAGATAGATCTCGGGCGCCGACCGCCGGTTGACGTCGATTTCGGCGGCGCACATCGCGGCGCGCCTGCCCTCGGTCGAGAAGTCCATGTAGGGAAACTTCACGGCGCGCTTCAGCTTGTAGGCGCGCTCGCGGCACAGGAAGTCGACGGCGCCGTGCGTATCGATGCGCCGTTCCGGCTTCAGCTCGACCTCGAGGAAGGCAACGGTCTCGGACTGGTCTTCGACGATGAAGGACGGACGCTTGATCATGGGTGCCTCACCGTGTGGCTCCGACTCAAAGGTCCTTCGCTGCGCTCAGGATGACAACGTTGCTGGACTGGACGCAGTGCGTTCATGCAAGAACCGCTGTCATCCTGAGCGCAGCGAAGGACCTTTCGCTTCAAACGGCGCCGGATCGACGTGCAGGATGATCTCCGCGCCAGGATAGGCGATGGCGATCTCGGTCTGGACCTCCTGGCCAATGGCATGGCCCTGGACCAGCGACAGCTCGCGATCGACCTCGATGTGGAGCTGGATGAATCTGGTGAGCCCGCTCGACCGCGTGCGCAACTCGTGCACGTCATTCACACCGGGATGTGCGCGCGCGATCTCCTCGATGCGCTTCGTATCCCCGACAGGCAGTTCGCGGTCCATCAGCACATCGAGAGACTCGCGGCCGACCTTCCAGCCGCCATGCAGCAAATAGAGCGCCACCAGCCCCGCGACGCCGCTGTCGATCAGCGGCTGGTCGAGGAGACCCGACAGGAAGAGGCCCCCGCCAGTCAGCAGGGTCGCCACGAGGTCGGTGCTGTAGTGCGCCATGTCGGCGCCGATGGCGAGCGAGCCGCTTCGCTTCACGACATACTTCTGGAAGGTGACGAGGCCGAGCGTGAGGCCGATCGCCAGCGCGCTGACAACGAGACCGATCATCTCCTCGCGCACCTGCTTGGGGTTGCCCAGCCGCTCGACGACCGCAACCAGAAGCGCGCAGCCCGAGGCAGCGATGAAGCCGGCCTGGATCAGACCGGCCAATCCTTCGGCCTTGCCGTGCCCGAAGCGATGCTCCGCATCGGCCGGCACCAGCGCGTGCCGGACGGCAAAGAACGTGACCATCGAGCTCACGAGGTCGAGCGCGGTGTCGACCAGCGACGACAACATGCTCACCGAATCGGTGAGCCGCCACGCGACCAGCTTGGCGACGATCAGGATCAGCGCCGTCGACATCGATGCGACGGTCGCCAGCCGCATCAGCCGTTGCGGATCCATCGCCATCGCGCGCTCAGGGATAGAGAGTCCGCGTGGACCACGGCTCGGCCGCCGACTCGCGCCGATATTCCAGCCGGTCGTGCAGGCGAAAGGCGCCGTCGTGCCAGAACTCGATCAGGGTCGGCTGCAAACGGAAGCCGGACCAGTGCGGCGGCCGCGGCACCGCGCCGACCAGGTGCCTGGCACCATATTCCGCCACCCGCTTCTCCAGGGCGAACCGGCCATCCAGCGGCCGCGACTGCTCCGACGCCCAGGCGCCGATCTGGCTCCCCCGTGCCCGGCTGGCGAAATAGGCGTCCGCCTCGGCAGCAGTCGTCTGGGTGACCGGCCCTTCCAGGCGAACCTGCCGACGCAGCGACTTCCAGTGGAAAAGCAGCGCAGCCTTGGGATGAGCCAGCAGTTGGCTGCCCTTGCGGCTCTCATAGTTCGTGTAAAATACGAACCCGGCGGCGTCGTAGTCCTTCAAAAGGACCATGCGGGCCGAAGGCATGCCGTCGGGACCGACCGTGGCCAGGGCCACGGCCGAGGGGTCGTTGGGCTCGGAAGTGGCGGCTTCGGCGTACCAGACGCCAAAAAGCTCCAGCGGATCGGTGGTTTCCCTGATCATACCCCACAATATGAGGGGGTCGGGCGCCTTCCACCACCGGCATCTTGTCCCAATAGAGTTCCCCCGCTAGAACAAGACATGATCGCAGCTGCACATCTGATGGCCGGTAAAAAAGGCCTCGTCATGGGCGTCGCCAACGAACGCTCGATCGCCTGGGGTATTGCCAAGGCGTGCCACGACCAAGGGGCCGAGGTGGCCTTCACCTTCCAGGGCGAAGCCCTGGAAAAGCGCGTGCGGCCGCTGGCCAATTCGGTCGGCGCCAAGATCATCGAGCCATGCGACGTGACCAACGCCGCCAGCATCGATGCCGTCTTCGCCAAACTGGAGAAGGAATGGGGCAAGCTGGACTTCCTGGTCCACGCCATCGCCTTTTCCAACAAGGACGAACTCCGTGGCCGCTACATCGACACCTCTTCCGACAATTTCAACCTCACCATGAATGTAAGCTGCTACTCCTTCACCGCGGTGGCGCAACGCGCCGTGCCGCTGATGAAGGACGGCGGCAGCCTCCTCACCCTCACCTACTACGGCGCCGAGCGGGTCATCCCGCACTACAACGTCATGGGCGTCGCCAAGGCCGCCCTCGAGGCGAGCGTGCGCTACCTTGCGGCCGACCTCGGGGAGCAGAAGATCCGCGTCAACGCGATTTCCGCCGGCCCGATCAAGACGCTGGCCTTCGCCGGCATCAACGACGGCCGCTATATACTCAAGTGGAACGAGCTCAACTCGCCCCTGAAGCGCAACATCACGACGGAAGAAGTCGGTAATGCCGGCCTCTATCTCCTGTCCGACCTCGGCACCGGCGTCACCGGTGAAGTGATGCACGTCGATGGCGGCTACCATGTCGTCGGCATGATCAATACCTCGTCCGCGAAGCAGATCGCCGAATTGCTCGGCAACTTCGAAGGCGAGTAGAGCGGAGGCCGGCAGCCATGGCCGGCAGCAGTTTCGGTACCCTCTTCCGGTTCACAAGCTGGGGCGAAAGCCACGGGCCGGCGATCGGCTGCGTCGTCGATGGCACGCCCCCGCGCATCCCGATCAGCGAAGCCGACATCCAGGTCTGGATGGACAAGCGCCGCCCCGGCCAGTCGCGCTTCGTCACCCAGCGCCGGGAACCCGACACGGTGAAGATCCTGTCCGGCGTGTTCGAGGGCGTCACGACCGGTACACCGATCGGGCTGCACATCGACAATGTCGACCAGCGCAGCCGCGACTACGGCGAGATCAAGGACCAGTTCCGGCCCTCGCATGCCGACTACACCTATCAAATGAAGTACGGCGTGCGTGACTATCGCGGCGGCGGCCGCCAGTCGGCGCGCGAGACCGCGGTGCGCGTCGCCGCCGGTGCCATCGCGCGCAAGATCCTGGGTGATGGCGTATCCATCCGCGGCGCCGTGGTCCAGATCGGCACGCAGAAGATCGACCGCGCCAACTGGAACTGGGACGCCACCGGCGACAATCCCTTCTGGTGCCCCGACCGCCAGGCGGCGCAGGGCTGGGAAGGCTATCTCGACGATGTGCGCAAGCGCGGCAGCTCATGCGGCGCGGTGATCGAGGTCGTGGCCTCGGGCGTGCCCGTGGGTCTCGGAGATCCGGTCTACGACAAGCTCGATGCCGACCTCGCCAAGGCGCTGATGAGCATCAACGCCGTCAAGGGTGTCGAGATCGGCGACGGCTTCGCGGCGGCGGCGATGAGCGGCGAGGAGAATGCCGACGAGATGCGCATGAGCGACGGCGGGCCCGGCTTCCTCAGCAACCATGCCGGCGGCATCCTGGGCGGCATCTCGACCGGCCAGGACATCGTCTGCCGTCTTGCGGTCAAGCCGACCAGTTCGATCCTGACGCCGGTCCGCAGCGTCGACCGCAACGGCCGCGACATCGAATTGCGCACCAAGGGCCGCCATGATCCCTGCGTGGGCATCCGCGGCACGCCGGTCGCCGAGGCGATGATGGCATGCGTGCTGGCCGATCATCTGCTGCGCCACCGCGCGCAGTGCGGTTAGCGTCCCGGCCGTGGCCCCCCTGCAAGCCCTGCAAGCGCGCTTCGGCACGCTCCACAACGCCGGCATGGCGGCGGTCTCCGTGCTGATGATCGGCACGGCTGTCGCGCATTTCGCCTCGGGCGATTCGGCCAACGCACCCACCCTGTCGCTCAACGACCCGCGCTTCGTCCTGTTCTCGATCCTGGCGATGGCGATGGCCTATTACGTGTATATCGGCATCAGCCGCTATCTGAATCGCACGCCGCAGATCGTGATCGACCACGAGGGCATTGCACTGGGTTTCGGCCGCAATGCCCGCATCGCCTGGGAAGACATCCAGTGGGTCCGACTGCGCCGCCTCGCGATGCGTCCCCAGCTGCAGATCGGCGTCGAGCCGCAGGCCTTCCTCGCAGCAGACCTGCGCCTTACCCAGTTCAACCTCGATGACAGCCTGCGCCCGATCCGAGGCATGCCGGCTGCG
>JABMNB010000700.1 GCA_013205335.1 Rhodospirillales bacterium | reverse complement strand
CGCCTCGATGTAGGCGCGATAGTGCGGCGTGATCCAGTTCACTTCCTTGACCGTCGAGGTCTCTCCCGGCCGGCCGTAGAGCGCCTCCAGATCCGCTTCAGTTCTCAGAATGTCGGACATGCTCTCTCCGCTAGTTCAGACGCTCCGGCCACCGCGCCGGCGAGGTGCCGAGCGGTTCGGCGGGGCGGGCGTAGTAGGCCGGTGTCGAGCCGAGCTGTATCACCGGTTTCAGGTGGCGCAGGCGGCCGAGCGGGCCGACGCTTTCGGTGAGGAGCGGCAGCAGCGCGTCCTCGGGCAGCTCGGCAGCGCCCTGCGCGGCGTCGACGGTGCCGAGGCTGGCGAGCCAGTGCGCCACCTGGACCAGCGACACGCGGACCTGCCACGAGCCGCCCTGCTCGACCCTGCGGGCCAGCGCCACCAGGGCGCCCAGCGCGCCGAGATAGCCTGCGATGTAGTCGAGGGCCTGGACGGGCAGGTTGCGCGGCTTTTCCAGCGAGCCCTGCGTGGCGGCAAGGCCGGTGACGTTCTGCACGATCGAGTCGAAGCCGCGCCGCGCCGACCACGGACCTTCGTGGCCATAGGCGCAGAGGCTGACGCAGACGATGCCGGGCCGCAGCGCCGCCACCTGCTCGGGCGCGAAGCCGCGCGCCGCCAGAGTGCCGGGGCGATAGCCCTGGGTGAAGATGTCGGCGTCCTTCAGCAGCGTCTTCATCGTCTCGACGCCGGCGGGTTCGCGCAGGTCGATCCAGGCGCAGCGCTTGCCGTGGCCGGTGTCCATCAGCAGTTCGGCCTGGTAGGGCAGGTGGGGCGCCGCGACGTGCAGCACGTCGGCGCCGTTCTCCGCCAGCACGCGGCCGCTCGTGGGGCCCGCCAGCACGCGCGTGAGGTCGAAGGCGCGCACGCCCGACAGCGGCCGCTCGCCCTTCGGCAGCGGCTCGGCCGGCGCGTCACCGATCTTGACGATGTCGATCAGCGGCAGCTTCGCCGCCGCAATGCCGTGCGGATGGGCGTTCCATTCGTCGCGGCTGCGCGTCAGGCCGCCGACGCAGCCGCCGTCGGCAATCGCCTGCTCGATCGCCTGCCCGTCCCATTTGGCGACGGCGGCGGCCAGCGCCTCGCGCGTGTCGCCCTCGGCGCCGGCAATGTGCAGCGCGCCGGCGCGATGGTGCGGATGGTTGGTGTGGATGAACATGTGCCGGCCGTCGCGCGTCGGATAGTGGCCGGACAGGGGATCCCACGATACCGGGCGCTCGCCGTTGCGCAGCACGTAGGTGTTGGAGCGCAGCGACGCCGCGGCCGCGCCGACATCGACCGAGACCGATTGCGGTTTGCCGGTCTTCAGCCGCCACAGGTCGGAGACGGCGAGGCCGACGGCGCCCAGCGCCGCGGCGCCGGCGGTGCCGACGCGCCACGGCGTCTGGAACACCGGATCGTCGCCACCGCCGATCGTGAGCCGGTCGTCGGCGCGAGGGCTGCGTCCAAGCTGGCCCAGGATCGAATGGGCCAGATCGGTGTTCACTTGCCGCCCGCCATGATCTTCGTCAGCAGGGCCATGAACTCGTTCGGGCAGGTGATGTGCGGGTTGTGGCTGCTGTCCAGCTCGTGACAGGTCCAGCCGGATTCGCTGCGGGCCCGGTCGGCGAACTGGCGGAACGGGTCGCCCGGGCCATTGCGCGTCGCATAGATGTAATCGCGGGGCGGCAGGGGCTCCGTGGACTCGAGCCTGATCCGTTGCTCGAAGGTCTTGATGGGCTGCGGCCGGCGACGCGGGCTGGCCCACGCCACGTCCTCGGGGGCTGTATCCGGCGGCATCGGATTGACGGGCATCTTCCAGCCGTCGCCGTCCTTCTCCGCGCCCTTGCGCATGTTGCCTTCGGCCTTGGGCCCGACCAGGTCGAACAGGCTCTGGCCGTCTTTCGGGGCAAAGGCGTCGATGTACACGATGCGTGCGAGGCGACTGCCGACCTTGTCGGCGACGCCGGTGGCGACCATGCCGCCATAGGAGTGGCCCAGCAGCACGACGTCGTTCAGGTCTTCGAACTCGATCTCCGACACGATGTCCTGGACATGGGTCGAAAGATCGACGGCGGGGGAGGCGAGATGGGCGCGGGCACCGAGGCCGGTATAGGTCGGCGAGAAGAACTGGTGGCCCGCTTCACGCAAGAGCGGACGCATCTTCTTCCACGCCCAGGCCGCCGACCAGGCGCCATGCGCCAGAACGATGTTTGCCATGTCCATTCCTCCCGCTGGCGAACCAACGTCTTCGATGCTATTACGAATTACTCTCAATGAGCAGCCCGGTTACAATAGCACTTGGTGCAGCCCGCGTGGGCTTTCGTGGCCGTATTCATGCCATTGCGGCAGGTCGCGTCGCCGCAGGCATGCCGGCGCCCGAACTCGAGCGCCGGCTGATCGAGCTGGGCTTCGTCGAGGGCGCCGATGTCGAGATCCTGCACCAGGGCCTGTTCGGCGGCGATCCCATTGCCGTGCGCGTGGCCAACACCACCATCGGGCTGCGCCGCCGCGAGGCGATGGCGATCCTCGTGAGCGCCGGAGCCCCGCCGTGAGCGTCGCAGCACCCGCCGTTGCGCCATCCGGTGCCTCTCCCGCCGTCGCGCCCGTCGTCGCCCTGGTCGGCAATCCCAATTGCGGCAAGACGGCGCTGTTCAATGCGCTGACCGGCGGCCGGCAGAAGGTCGCCAACTATCCCGGCGTTACCGTCGAGAAGAAGGTCGGCCTGTTGACGACGCCCGCCGGCCGCACGGTGCGCGTCGTCGACCTGCCCGGCACCTATTCGCTGCGCGCCCGCTCGCCGGACGAGGAGGTGACGCGCGACGTCGTGCTGGGCCGCACGCAGAACGACGTGATCCCCGACCTGATCGTGTGCGTGGCCGACGCCTCCAACCTGCGCCTGGCGCTCCGTCTGGTGCTCGAACTCAAGCAGGTCGGGCGGCCGGTCGTGCTGTCGCTGAACATGATGGACATCGCGCGCAAGCGCGGCATCGAGATCGACGCCGACAAGCTCGGCCGCGAACTCGGCCTGCCCGTGGTGAGTTCGGTCGCGGTGCGTCGCGGCGGCACCGATGCGCTGCTGGTAGAGATCGACCGACGCCTTGCCGCCGCCCAGGCCGCGACCGGCACCGTCTGGACCACTCCCGACGCCACGGCCTTGCGGCGCGCCCAGAAGGAGGCCGACCGCATCCTGGCTTCCGTGGTGCGCGGCCACGGCAAGCCCGACGGTCTCACGACGCGCCTCGACGCGGTGCTCCTGCATCCGGTGGCGGGACTGGTCGTCCTGCTCGCCATCCTGTTCGTGATGTTCCAGGCCGTCTTCGCCTGGGCGCAGCCCGGCATGGATGCGATCGAGGCGGGCTTCCATTTCCTGGGCAATCTCGTCGAGCGCCTGCCGCTGCCCGATCTCCTGAAGAGCTTCCTGAAGGACGGGCTGATCGGCGGCGTCGGCAGCGTCATCGTCTTCCTGCCGCAGATCGTGATTCTCTTCTTCTTCATCCTCGTGCTCGAGGACCTGGGCTACATGG
>JABMNB010000699.1 GCA_013205335.1 Rhodospirillales bacterium | reverse complement strand
TTCTTCACAGAATGATCCTCCCCCTAAGTTCCGCTACCCGAACACGTCCGGCGCGGTGGTTACTCAACGCTCGATATCCTGAACCGAAGGGCAACGCCAGCTCCGACACACCCCGGAGCGTTTTTGGCAGCTACTGTGGCGAACATGTCGCGATGACTTGCCCTGTTTAATCGGTCTAGCTTTAGCTTGAGATCACTGGCCTTTGTTGTGCTTTCGAATGCCCCTTGCGGGACGGTGATGCAAAGGGCCGGGGCGCGGAGGCCCTACACACCGCAGCGTTGCGGCCGGTTGCGGGCACCGATGCTGCGTCGCTCTCCTTGAGCTTCGCCACGAACTCGGCCGGCGTCAAAGAGCTGAGGCTCGAATGCGGCCGCACCAGGTTGAAGTGCTAGCGCCATGCCTCAATGACGATGCTGGCTTCGGTCCGCGACCTGAACCATTCGAGGCTCAGGCAGTCATCGCTGAACTTGCCGTTGAAACTCTGCGTCGTGTTCTTCCAGGGGTTGGCGCGATCCGATCAGTGCCGTCTCGACACACTGATCTACGATCCATCTCAGGAGCGCGCGCGAGACGAACTCGGGTCCATTGTCGGACCCAGGATGGAGCGGTGTGCCGCGCTCACTAACCAGACGCGACAGCACCTCGATCACGCGAATTGGTCAGCAGTGCAGAGCCCATAGTTATCCAAAGCGAACTTGCGTTGCTACCGCCAATTGGATTGTGCGGCGCCGGCCTATCCGCCTGGATCAAGCTGCGGAGGTCGGAGGCGAACTTGAGCATTGTCGCCGTGGAATGCCGTCCCGGTGGTGGACCTCATCGCAGCACCAGACAGAGTCGCTTCCATCACACGACGGCACTGGGCTGTCGTGTCACGAATGCCGGCGGTTGGTCTCAGGGCAGTGACGAACGGATTCTACTCTCGACTGGATGAAGCTTGGAGCTCAGGTCGAGAACTGAACACTTCCTCGAACGTTTCTGCCAGCGCGGAGTCGAGGTCGGCCAAAGTCACCGGAAGGCCGAGATCGACCAGCGACGTGACGCCATGATCGGCGATGCCGCAGGGAACGATTCCCGCATAGTGCGAAAGGTCGGGCTCGACGTTGATCGAGATGCCATGGAACGCCACCCAGTGGCGGATGCGCACGCCGATCGCGGCGATCTTGTCTTCGCGTGGCGAGCCGTCGGGCAGCGGCGGCTTGTCGGGCCGCACGACCCAGACTCCCACACGGCCTTGCCGGCGCTCGGCACGCACGTTGAAGCGGCCGAGCGTGCGGATCGTCCATTCCTCGAGGTCGGCGACGTAGCGGCGCACGTCCTGGCGACGCGCCCTGAGGTCGAGCATTACATAGGCCACGCGCTGGCCGGGGCCGTGATAGGTGTACTGGCCGCCGCGGCCGGCGACATGGACGGGAAAGCGGGCGGGCTGCAGCAGGTCGTGGGCCCGGGCACTGGTACCGGCAGTGTAGAGTGGCGGGTGCTCCAGCAACCACACCATCTCACCCGCCTGTCCGGCGCGAATGTCGGCGACGCGTGCCTCCATGGCGGCAAGTGCTTCGTCGTACGGGACGGCGCTGTCGGAGACGCGCCATTCGGGCCTGTTCATTGTGGCAAAATCGGTACTTCCGGCCCTTCGTGCAAGCCCGCCTTGCCACTGGGGGGGCGATTTGGTATCCCCCGCGCCATCGAACCGGCGCGGCCATGGCGGAATTGGTAGACGCGCTAGCTTGAGGTGCTAGTGCCGCGAGGCGTGGAAGTTCGAGTCTTCTTGGCCGCACCAACGCCGGTTCGAACGAAAAGGTAAGGTCGCCGCCTGTTGGTAAATGCCAACCGGCGGCCCTTTTTGTTTGCAGGCGGGAGAGTGCTTTGGCCGACGATCTCAGCGAAAGCGCCCTCCGTTACCATCGCCTGCCTCGACCCGGGAAGATCGAGGTCGTCCCGACCAAGCCGCTGGCGACCCAGCGCGACCTCTCGCTCGCCTATTCCCCTGGCGTGGCGGCGGCCTGCAACGAGATCGTGCGCGATCCCGCGATGGCTGCGGAGCTCACGGCGCGGGCCAATCTCGTTGCCGTCGTGACCAACGGCACCGCCGTGCTGGGGCTGGGGGCGATCGGCCCGCTGGCCGCGAAGCCGGTGATGGAGGGCAAGGG
>JABMNB010000698.1 GCA_013205335.1 Rhodospirillales bacterium | reverse complement strand
TACTTCGAGGACTTCACCGTCGGCGACGTGATGAAACATGCCCGCGGCAAGACGGTGGAGCCGATGGAGCAGGTGTGGATCACCAACGTGACCATGAACACGGCCGAGGCCCACTTCAACGAGCACCTGACCCAGTCGATGCCCTACGGCAGGCGCCTGGGCTTCGGCGGCGTCACGATTTCCATGTGCATCGGCCTCGCCGCCGAGGACACGGCCGAGAACGCACTGATGGAACTCGGGATGGACAGGATTCGCCTGAAGGGTCCGCTCCATCACGGCGACACGCTCTACTGCTACACCGAGGTGCTGGAGAAGAAGGACGCCAAGCAGGCAGACGCTGGCGTCGTGCGCTTCAAGCATTACGGCGTGAACCAGGACGACAAGCACATCTTCGAGGGTGAGCGCACCGTCCTGATCAAGAGACGCAGTCACTGGGGAGACAAGTGACCGACACCGACGTTCTGGGTGCGCTCGACGGGGTCAGGATCGTCGATCTCACGCAGATGCTGGCCGGCCCCTACTGCACGATGCTGCTGGCCGACCAGGGCGCGGAAGTCATCAAGGTCGAGCCGCTCGACGGCGATCACACGCGCATCATCGGTCCCTATCACGTCGACGATAAACTGAAGGCGTTCGGCGGCTACTTCGCATCGGTCAACCGCAACAAGAAGTCGATCGCAATCGACCTCAAGACGGCGGCGGGCCGCGACCTCGTCCTGAAGCTCTGCGACAATGCCGATGCGGTCGTCGAGAACTACCGCGGCGGCGTCATGGATCGACTGGGTCTCAGCTACGAGACCCTGCACGCGCGCAATCCGAAGCTGGTCTACGCAACGATCCGCGGCTTTGGCGACGCCCGCACCGGCAAGAGCCCCTACTCTGACTTCCCGGCCTACGACGTCATCAGCCAGGCGATGGGCGGCATCATGGCCATCACCGGTCCCGACAAGGACACGCCGATGAAGGTCGGCCCGGGAGTCGGCGACATCGTGCCGGCCATCACCTGTGCCTTCGGCATCGTTTCGGCGATCTTTCGCGCCTACAAGACAGGCAGAGGTCAGTTCGTCGATGTCGGCATGGTCGACGCGATCCTCGCGGTCTGCGAGCGAATCATGCACCAGCACTCCTATGCCCAGACGCTGCCGCATCCCGAGGGCAACCACCATCCCTTGCTCTGCCCGTTCGGCATGTTCCCGGCGAAGGACGGCTTCGTGACGATTGCCGCCCATGCCGACGCGCACTTTCCGATCCTGTGCCGGCTGATCGACAAGCCCGAATTCGCAACCGATGCGCGATTCATCACCGTGCAGGATCGCCGCGCCAGCCAGGACGTGCTCATTGCCGCCGTTTCCGACTTCACGCGCCAGCGCACGAAGCAGGAGCTGTTGAAGCATTTCGGCGGCAAAGTGCCGTTCTCGCCGGTCTACAACGTACGGGACATCGTGGCCGATCCGCACTTCAAGGCCCGCGAGATGCTGCCCTGGGTGCCCCACCCCGGCCTCGACCACGAGGTCCAGATCGCGGGTGTCGCCGTGAAGATGACCGAGACCCCCGGCAAGGTGCGCCATCGCGCACCCTTGCTGGGCGAGCATACCGACGACTATCTGAAGACCATCGGGCTCGGCGCGGGCGATATCGCCCGGCTGCGCGCCGACAAGATCGTAGCTTAAGGAGAAGAAGATGACCGCCCGTCCCAAGCGCGCCCGCCGCGTCCAGCTCTCGACGCCCGGTTCCAGCGAGAAGATGATCCAGAAGGCGTCGGAGTCGAAGGCCGATCACGTCTTCCTCGACCTCGAGGATGCCGTCGCCCCCAGCCAGAAGCGCGACGCCCGCAAGAAGATCATCGAGGGCCTCAAGACCCTCAACTGGAAGGGCAAGACGCGCTGCGTGCGCATCAACGACCTGACGACCGAATACGCCTATGAGGACATCATCGAAATCGTCGAGGGTGCGGGCGATCATATCGACACGATCATGATGACCAAGGTGCAGACGACCGCCGACGTCCTGTTCGCCGACAAGCTGCTTCACCAGATCGAGAAGAAGCTGAAGATGAAGCGCAAGATCGGTCTCGAAGCGCTGATCGAGGAAGTCGAAGGCATGCAGAACGTCGACGCGATCGCCGCCTGCACGCCGCGCCTGGAATGCCTGGTGTTCGGCATGGGCGACTTCTCCGCCTCGATGGGCGTCACCAACAAGAATGTCGGCGAGACCGACGGCTATCCGGGTGACATCTGGCACTACGCGCGCTTCCGGCTCGTCATGGCCTGCCGCGCCGCCGGGATCGATCCGGTCGACGGCCCGTTCGCCGACTTCAAGAACCCGGACGCCTATCGTGAAGAGTGCAAGCGCTCGATGATCCTGGGCTGCGTCGGCAAGTGGGCGATCCATCCCTCGCAGATCGACATCGCGCTCGACGTCTATTCGCCCAAGGCCGAAGACATCGCTCGCGCCCGCAAGCTCGAAAAGGCCTATGCCGAAGCCGAAGCGGCTGGCCTGGGTGCGATCAACGTCGACGGCATCATGGTCGATGTCGCCTCGATCCGCATCCTGCGCAACACCATCCTCAACAAGGCGGAACTCTACGGCCTGTAGGATGTCGACCGGGGCGCTGCCGGACTCGGATGGTCCGCGCCCCGGACTGCGGCAGGTGCTCGTCCCGGTCGCGGCGATGCTGGGCACGCAGATGCTCATCTCGATGGCCGTGCTGTCGCTCAGCGTGCTGATGCCCGCCGTGGCCCGCGACCTCGGGATCGCGCCGAAACTCGTCGGCGCCTTCACCGCCGTCACCTATGCCATCGCCTCCGGCGTCGCCCTGTGGAGCGCGGCGCCGATCTCGCGGCTGGGCGCCGTCCGGGTCTGCCAGTTCGCCATGCTGGCCGCCGCAGCTGGCCTTGCCTTGAATGCCCTCGCCTTCGTTGCCGCCACCGTCGTCGCCGTCGCCTTCATCGGCTTCGCCCAAGGGCCGATCAATCCCGCCTCGGCCCATATCCTGAGCCAGCGCGTGCCGCGTGCCTGGTTCAGCCTCGTCTTCTCCGTCAAGCAGACCGGTGTTCCGCTGGGCTTCGCGGCCGCCGGCATTTTCCTGCCCCTCATGCTCCCGGCCCTCGGCTGGCGTGGTGCCTCGCTCTGCGCAGCCGCCCTGCTGCTGGTCGGCGCCTGTGTCCTTGAACTGCTCCGGGCCCGTCTGGACGCCTCGGTCGCTCCCTCAGGCCCCTCGCCGGGCATCTGGTCGTCGATCGTCCATGTGATGCGCCACCCCGAGATGCGCGTCCTCGGCTGGTCCGCTCTGCTCTACGTCGTGGCGCAGCACACCTTCACGTTCTTCCTCGTCACCTATCTCTACGAACATTGTCGCCTCAGCATCGCCGAGGCGGGCTTCCTGCTCTTTCTCGCCCAGATCGGCGGCACGGTGCAGCGCCTGATCCTCGGTGCGCTGGGCGACCGGTTTGCGCGCATGATGCTGCTGGGCTGGACGGGAATCGGGATTGCCCTCGGCTCGGTGGCGACGGGCCTGATCTCGGCCGAGACGCCGTACTGGCTGATCGGCCTGGTCGTCTTTGCCTACGGCACCGTCGTCATAAGCTGGAATGGCGTATCGATCGCGGAGTTCGCCGCTCTGGCCCCGCCCGGACAGGTCGCCACCGTGGCGGCAGTGCAGACCGCGCTCGCCTTTTCCGGTGCCGTCATCGGTCCGCCCCTCTTTGGTCTGATCGCCGCGGTCGCCGACTATCGCAGCGCCTTCTTTCTCGTTGCGGCCTGCGTTCTCTTCGCCGCCATCTGGCAGATCACGGTATCGGCCCGGCTACGCCGGGCGCCCTCGGCCTGACGTTTCCTCAGGGCTCCTTCATGCCGGCGATCGAAACGATCTCGGCCCATTTCTTCGTCTCGCGGGCCTGGAAATCTGCAAGCTCCTCGGGTGAGCCGACGAATGAGACGCCATAGTTGGTCTTCAACAAATTCAGGTAGGCCGGCGACCTGGCCGCTTGCCGCACCAAAGCGTTGAGCCTGTCGATGATCGGCCGGGGCGTCCCGGCGGGCGCATACATCGCCGTCCACGCCCACATCTCGAAACCGGGCACGCCGCTTTCCTCCACCGTCGGGAACTGCTCGAGGCCGGGGATACGCTGCTTGCTGGTCACCGCGAGACCGCGCGCCCGCCCGTCGAGAACGGGCGGCAGGCCGACGGTGAAATCGGAGAAGATGATGTCGATGCGGCCGCCCAGGAGGTCGGTGATCGCCTGTGGCTGGGTCTTGTAGGGTACGCCCAGCAGGTCGGTCTTCGTCATGATGCGGAACAGCTCGGCGCCGCCGCGGCTCGATCCGTTACCGCTGCCGAAGCTGAGCTTGCCGGGTTGCGCCTTCGCAAGCGCAACAAACTCCTGGATGGTCGAGGTCGGCAGGTCTTTGCGTACCATCACGATCTGCGCGCCGAGCGTTATTCCGACGATCGGTGCAAAGCTCTTCACCGGATCGTAAGCCAGCGACTTGTAGACGTGCGGATTGATCGCCTGTGTCGTCTGGGTCGTGAAGAACAGCGTGTAACCGTCGGGCGCCGCGGCCGCCGCGGACTGGGCCGCAATCTGCCCTTCGGCGCCAGCCTTGTTCTCGATGACGACGGTCTGACCGGTCTGGACGGCGATGTCCTGGCCGATCGTGCGCGCGGCGATGTCGGTCGCGGTTCCGGGCCCGAAGGCCGTGATGATGCGAATCGGCCTGGCGGGATAGTCCTGGGCGGCAGCCGGCAGAGCGAGAAGCATTCCGACCAGCAAACTTAGGAGCCTCATGCTCCGACTCTAGGCACAACGAAGTGCTAGCGTCATCACAAAGAAAAGGAGGAAACAAAATATGAAAAATCCATCTCTGCCGCTGGTCGCGGCAATCCTGGCCCTGGCCGCATCTCCCGCCGCCTGGGCGCAAAAATCCGGCGGCACGCTCAAGATCGCTCACATGGACAATCCGCCGAGCGCGTCGATCCACGAGGAAGCGACGATCTCGACCGTCATGCCGTTCATGTCGGTCTACAACAACCTGGTGATGTTCGACCCCAAGACCAAACAGAACAAGCCGGACAACATCGTCCCCGACCTCGCGACCGAGTGGAAATGGAGCGACGACGGCAAGCAGCTCACCTTCAAGCTGCGTGACGGCGTCAAGTGGCACGACGGCAAGCCCTTCACCAGCGCCGACGTGAAGTGCACCTGGGACATGGTGATCTCCGACGAATCGAAGCTGCGCAAGAACCCGCGCAAGACCTGGTACTTCAATCTCGAGAAGGTCACGGTCAACGGCGACCGCGAAGCAACCTTCCATCTCAAGCGCCCCCAGCCGTCACTGCTCACCATGCTCGCCGCGGCCTTCTCGCCGGTCTATCCCTGCCACGTCTCGACGGCCCAGATGCGACAGAAGCCGATCGGCACCGGCCCGTTCAAGTTCGTCGAGATGAAGCAGAACGAATCGGTCAAGCTCGCGCGCAACCCGGACTACTGGAAGCCGGGCCGGCCCTATCTCGACGCAATCGAGTTCTCGATCATCCCCAACCGGGCCACGTCGCTGCTCACCTTTGTCGCCGGCAAGCTCGACATGACCTTCACGTCCGTCGTCACGCCCGCCATGGTCAACGATCTAAAGGTCCAGGCGCCGACCGCGATCTGCGAGGCACAGCCGACCAACACCCAGGCGAATCTGTTGGTCAACCGCGAGAGGCCACCATTCGACGATGCAAAGATCCGCCGTGCCATGGCCTTGTCGCTCGACCGCAACGCCTTCAACGAGATCCTGGGCCAGGGCAACTACCGCATCGGCGGAGCGTTGCTGCCGCCGCCGGAAGGCCTCTGGGGCATGCCGACCGAGTTCCTGTCGACCGTGGCCGGTTACGGCCCCGACGTGGCCAAGGCGCGCGAGGAAGGCCGCAAGATCATGGCCGAGCTGGGCTATACGGCTGACAAGCCGCTGAAGATCAAGGTCTCGACCCGCAACATCCCAAGCTACCGCGATCCCGCCGTCATCCTGATCGACCATCTGAAGCAGGTGAACATCCAGGCCGAGCTGGAGCCGCTCGAAACCGCGGTCTGGTACAATCGGATGATGCGCCGCGACTTCGCCATCGGCATGAACGTCCAGGGTATCGGCGTCGACGATCCGGACGTCGTCTTCTACGAAACCTTCCGCTGCGGCTCGGAGCGCAACTACACGAACTACTGCAATCCGGAAGTCGAGAAGCTGTTCGACCAGCAGTCGACCCTGAGCGACGTCGAGGCGCGTCGGAAGATCGTGTGGGAGATCGACAAGAAGCTGCAGGAGGACGGTGCACGCCCGGTCATACAGCACGGCTGGGGCGGCACCTGCTGGCGCCCCGAGGTCAAGGCCGTGAACCTTGCGGTCAACACCATCTACAATCACTGGCGCTTCGAGGATGTCTGGCTCGACCGCTAGGACGGCATTAGGCTCGGGCAGATGAATGATCGGAGGATTCGATGATCAAGGGTCTGCACCACAACGCCTATCGCTGCCGTGATTCGGAGGAGACGAGGAAGTTCTACGAGGACTTCCTCGGCCTCCCTCTCGCCCATACGCTCAAGATCGAGCAGACCAAGACGGGCCGCACGACCGGCGCCGGCGTGCTGCACACCTTTTTCCAGCTCGACGACGGTTCCTGCCTCGCCTTTTTCGAGGCGCCGGACATGCCGTTCGACTTCAAGGACCAGCACGATTTCGACCTGCACATCGCCCTGGAAGTCGAGCCCGATCATCTCGACCGGATGTTCGCCAGGGGCAAGGCGGAGGGGCGCGAGGTCCGTGGCGTCTCCGACCATCATTTCATCCAGTCGATCTACTTTCGCGATCCCAACGGCTATGTGATCGAACTTGCCGCCAAGGTGCCAGACGAGCAATCGGCGATGGACCCGACCAAGAACGGGGCACGCGCCAAGCTCGACGAGTGGCAGGCCGGCAAGTCCAAACCGGCAAGAGTGGCCTGAGTAAACCTTCGTTCGTGACAGTACCTACCCCATCCTGAGAGTCTGACTCGAAATGAATGCAGCTAAAACAAGAGGCTATGAGCAGCCCCGAACACCTCACCCTGAGGAGCATCGCCCAGCGATGCGTCTCGAAGGGTGGGTACGAGCACGGCGTCTGTTGCCCATCCTTCGAG
>JABMNB010000697.1 GCA_013205335.1 Rhodospirillales bacterium | reverse complement strand
TGCGGCATCGGGCCTTCGGCGGCGTCGACGAGAACGATCGCGCCGTCCACCATGTTGAGGATGCGCTCCACCTCGCCGCCGAAATCGGCGTGGCCGGGCGTGTCGACGATGTTGATGCGCGTGCCATGCCACTCGACCGAGGTCGCCTTGGCAAGGATGGTGATTCCCCGTTCGCGTTCGAGGTCGTTCGAATCCATGGCGCGCTCGGCCACCTGCTGGTTTTCGCGGAACGTCCCGCTCTGCTTCAGCAGGCAATCGACCAGTGTGGTCTTGCCATGATCGACGTGCGCGATGATCGCGACGTTACGGATATCCATAATGTTTTGTCCGGAGGGGTTGATTGCGCGCGCTTATACGCACGCTCTGTGACGGCGGCAAGGCGGCTCGAGGGGCGAGTTGCCGCTGCCAGGGGCCGCTGCCACAGTCCCGGCATGCGCAAACGCTCGGTCACCATCGACGGCCACCGCACCAGCATATCGCTCGAAGATGCCTTCTGGACCGAGCTTTCAGCCCTCTCCCTGGCGCGCGGCCTGTCGCTCAACGCCTTGGTGGCGGAGGTCGACCACGGCCGGACGCCGGACGGCAGCAACCTGTCGAGTGCGCTGCGGCTCTATGTACTGGGCGAAATGAAGCGACGCACGATCAGTCGAGATTGAAGCCCTTGGCGCGCACGAATGCGCCGAAATCGGCCCGCTCCGGAACCGAATATTGCCGGGCCTTGTCCTCGGACCAGCCATAGGCGGGATCCTCGCCGAATTTATCGACGAAGCGCTGGGATTTGTAGGGTTGGGTCTCGTTACGCCGCCGGTCGTAGGCCTCGACCTTCTCCTTCAGGCCCGTCTCGTCGTAGCGATCCCGGTGAATCGAGACGTCCAGCCCCAGCCGCGGGGTCAGGACACCTTCGAAGGACGGCCAGCCGACGCCAAGCCCTGCCACCGGAAAAACATGCTGCGGCAGGCCCAGCACGCCGGAGACCTGCGCCGCGTGGTTGCGGATCTGGCTGATCGGGCAGGTCCCGAGACCGACCCGGTCGGCTGCGGCGATGAAGGTGGCGAGCGCAATGCCGGTATCGACGGCGGCATTGAAGAACGGGTCGAGATAGTCGTTCACGAAGGGCCGGCCGCGCCATTCGAACAACAGCCTGTGGCGGCGATTGTTGCCGCAGAACACCAGGAGCGCCGGGCCGGCGGCGGCCCACGGGTTCTCCGGGATCAGGGCCTGAAGCTTTTCGCGCTGCGCCTTGTCGGTGACGATCACGATGTCGGCCTGCTGCAGGTCGCTCTTGGAAGGCGCCGACAGCGCCACCGCGCACAGCGTTTCCAGCAGCGCCGGGTCGAGCGGCTTGTCGGAATAGCGCCGCACGACGCGGCGGTTGGCCATCTCGGCGAGGACCTCGACCCCCCTGGGGGGCGTCGTCAACGCGGGCGCGGAACCGAACCGCGCCTTCAGCACGGCCTTCAGACGATCAAGCACGGGCACTCCTCAACGACCGAAGATATTGGGCAGGGGGATCGGGATATTGGGGATCAGCGAGCGCTGCTGGCCCGGGAGGATCTGCTCCAGCTGCTGCAACTGCTGGGCGCCCGGCAGGGTGCTGGCCATGCCCGGCGGGTCTTTGGCGCTGCCGCGCGAGACGTTGAGCGACGGCGAGGACATCGCGCCCCGTGCGGTCGTGATCAGGTAGGGCGCCGACCCGTCCTCGGAGATGTAGAAATTGACCGTCGTGTCGGTGGTTGAGGCGCCGAGATTGGTGCGCGTGGAGATCCGCGCCGTGGCACGATTGCCCTGGATCGTGAGGCCCTTGTCGGTCAGCACGCCACCCGCGATGTCGATATGGCCCGAGATCGGGCTGTCGTGGTTGACGAAGCGATTCAGCACCAGCGAGATCGCGTTCAGCATGCTGGTGGGCGACATCCCGCGCTGGCCGACGGCGCCCAACACGTTGCCCAGGGTCTGGTCGATCACCGTGCTGGCGGCGCCCGCCGCCATCGAGCCCAGCATCTGCAGGGCCCGGTCGGCGCCCACGAAGATGTGGCCGCCAAGCTGCGCGCCGCCCGCCATCGAGGCCTTGATCTGGTCTGAGGTCGCCCCGCCGCCGCGCAGAGTGATCCCGTTGGCGTTCAGCTTGCCGTCGATCGTCACCTTGATGGCACCGCCGAACTGGTTGGTGCCGGAGGTGCTGCGCAGCATCTCGCCCAGCAGGATGTTGTTGGCGTCGCCCTTGAAGTCGAAGGAGAGCACCGGCTGGGTGGCATTGACGGTCCCCGCGAGCGCCAGCGCGCCGCCGTAGAGCGAGCCCCTGAAATGCTGCACCGTCAGGACGCCGTCCTTGAGCGAGGCCGCGAGGTCCGCATTGCCGATGCGCAGCGGTGAACTCACCAGGGTGCCGGCGACGAGCTTCAGCGTTCCGTCGATGCTGCGCAGCGCCGCCGTGTCGATCGGCTTGGCCGCCGCCGCCTGGCCCCGGCCTGCCGGTCGCGCCGGTACTGCCCTGGCGCCGCCGATCCTGTCGAGGTCGAGCACGCTGGCCCTCAAGTCGGCATTGATCACCGTCCGGCCAGTCAGACGGGCGTCGATCGAGCCGTCGAGCGACTGGCCGTTGAGCACCAGGTTTCCCTTGTAGGAGGCCGACTGCGGCGTCCCCCTGGACGCGCCGGGAAGCGCCAGGGTGCCGGTCGCCTTCACGCTCTGGCCCATGGCGTTCACCGTGAGGTCGCGCAGGGCGAGCTGTTCGATCGTACCGGCGACCCCGCCGCTGGCGCTCACCGCGCCGAGATCGGCCGGTGCCGTGGTGCCCGCCACCTTCAGGACGCGGCTCATGTCGGGCGCCTCGAAATTGAAGGCGATGTCGGGCCGGGGCTGGGGCGTCGAAAAGTTGGCGACGGTGCCACGCACCGCGAGACGGCCGCCCCCCAGGTTCGAGACCTTGATGTCGTTCAGCCGCAGGGTGCTGCCCTGCAGCGCCACATCGACGTCGACGCCCTGGATAGTCTCCTTGTTGTAGATGACCTTGGCCACCCTGGCCCTGAGACCGACCGACGGGCCCGCAAGAGACGGCCCCGAGGCCGACGCGCCGGAAGAAGACGCCGCCGGCTTCGGCTGCGCCGAGACCGGGACCAGGAAGGAATCGAGGTCGAGCGTGTCGAGGCTGACGCTGGTCACGATCGACAGCGGCACGCTGAAGGTCACCGTCACGCCGCCGCTGCCCTTGAGGTCGTCCAGCTCGAAGACGGCGTCGCTCACCTGCACGTTGCCGCCGGTCGAGGACATCCGCCCGCGCAGGCTGAGCTTCTGCAGCTTCGCCGGCGGGACCGACGACAGGTCGACCGCGAGCCAGGAAAGCGTTTCACGCAGCTTCGGTCCGACCAGGCTGAACTGGCCGGTGACGCCCGGTCGCGCGGCATCGCCCGTCAGGGTCGATTGTGCCTGCAGGACCATGTCGCCCGGCAGCGTGGCCGAGAGCTTCGGCACCGCGACCGCACCTCCGCGGGCGTCGATCTCGAGCGCGACGTTGCGGACCGCCTGCTTGTTGTAGATCACCTCGCCGACCTCGAGGGCGAGCTTGGCGGTGAGGTCGCCCGCGAGACTCTGCGACGTCGGCGCAGCTGCACCTGAACCGGCAGCATTCGCCGCCGGCACGGCGGGCGCGACCGGGACGGCAGGCGTTGCCGGCCGCTCGAGGGCGGCCAGCCACCGGTCGAGGTCGAGCCTCGGCACCGCCACCTTGCCCTCGACCGCGAGCCTGGGCTTCAGCGTGACGGCCAGTGATCCGGAGCCGCTGTCCTGGCCCAGCGCCATCTTGAATTCGCGCGCCGCGAATGCGGTCTGGGAAATGTCGATGCCACCATCGAAGGTGAACCTGCCGGCGAGCAGCGCCGGCAGGACGGGCTCGGGCTGGCCGCCGAGCCTGACCAGCGTGCCGACGAATGTCGTGAGCGATTCAGCCGAAGTCGACGCCATCCCGGAAATCTTGGCGGCCGCGCCCAGTTCGCTCAGCGTGCCCTTGAAGCCGAGCTTGCCGCCACCCGCCTGCAGCGCGAGATCGGCCGTGTGGCCGTTGCTGCCGAGGGCGCCGACGGCGAGGTCGAGCCTGAGTGGCTCACCGTTGATCGTGGCATCACCCGCCAGCGAGTAGGGGCCGTCGATCGAGCCCACCGAGGCCGTGAAATTCGCCTTCTCCGCGACGACGGAAAGGCCCGCTTTCGAATCGCTGAAGATCAGCGTGCCATTGTCGATGGTGAGCCGGCCGAGCGACAGCGGCCGCGGCGAACTGGGCTTGGCGGCCGCAGGCCTGGCCTCGGCGACCGACGGCGCGAACTCCCAGTTCGGCTTACCCTCGGCATTGATCTCGAGCACGATCTTGGGTTCGACCAGCGTCACCTCGCCGACCTCGATCCTGCCGCCCAGCAGGGCAAGCAGCGAGGGCTGGACGGTGACCGACTTCACCTCGACCATGTTGGCGTTCTTGGATCCCGCCGTGTTGAAGAACTTCACGCCCGTGACCGAGACGGTCGGAGTGGGCAGCAGCGAGAGCGAGATCGGCCCGTCGATCACCAGGTCGCGGCCTGTCGCCGTCTTTACCTGCGAGACGATGAGCGGCTTGTAGGAATTGACGTCGATCAGGGCTGGCAACGCCACGAGGACGGCGACCAGAAGGACGGCGAAGCCGCCGCCGCCGATCAGGAGACGCTTGCGGGTCTTTGGTGTCATGGCAGGGCTCCCCGGTCCGGCTCGGCCAAGACTAGCGCATCGGTGCCGAGCGGGGCATAGAGAATTCGAGGATCACCCATGGCCGACATCGTCAACCTGCGACGCGCCCGCAAGGACAAGGCAAAACGCGAGCACGAAGCGGAAGCCGACGCCAACCGCCGCCGCTTCGGCCGCCCGCGCGCGGAGAAGGAGGCGGACAAGGACACCGCCGAACGCACCGCGCGAGTGCTCGACGGCAAGCGCCTTGAACCCGAGAAGAAGGGTTAGCACTTTCTTGTCGTCCTGAGCGCAGCGAAGGACCTCACGCCAGCTACGGAGTACGCTGGTCGTTCAGCCAGGTCCTTCGCTCTGCTCAGGACGACTGAGGGGCCGCTACTTTGCCGGCCGGTTGATCGCGAGGCGCTCGAAGAAGGTGCGCGTATTCTGGTCGGCACCCGGTCCCGCCACCGCGCGCACATTCGTGAGTTCGAGACGCCGGCCGCTGTCGGCATCGATCAGTACCGGTTCGAGCGGCCGATTGTCGGCGCGGTCCACCAGGTCCATTGGCTTGCCATCGCGTGCGGCCGAGCCGAAGCGGTCGCCCCATTGCTTCAGTCCGACGATCACCGTGAACAGCGCGGCGCCCTTCTCGGTGAGGCGATACTCGTGGCGCAACGGACGCTGGCGATAGGCGATCTTGCGGAAGATGCCGGCCTCCACGAGTTTCTTCAGCCGCGCGGTCAGCACGTTGCGCGCGATGCCGAGGTTTTCCTGAAAGTCGTCGAAGCGGCGCACGCCGTAGAAGGCATCGCGCACGATGAGCAGCGTCCACGGCTCGCCGACGACGTCGAGCGCCGAAGCGATCGAACAATTCATCTGTTCGTAGGAGGTGCGCCGCATCTCCAAAGTATAGGGCGGCAGGCGCAGGGCGCAATCTTGGGCCACCGCCAAGACAACCGCGATCAAATGGCGCTGTGCGCACTCAAAACCAGAGTGCCGACCAGTGTCGATGGCAGCGATCCGGCATGGAAGCCAGCGAAGAGGCCTGACCTGGAGGAAACGTCGGCGATCACGAGAGTCACCGCCCGCACCCCAAGGACCGCGCCGGCTGGCGGCAAGCAGCGGCGGGCCCCTTGAACCTGCCGATCGCCGCCTCGTACATCTCAAAAGCAGAACGCCCGGGTCTTTCGACCCGGGCGTCCCTGGAGTTTCTCGACGCTGTCTCGGCAGGTCAGGCTAGTTACGCGACTGACCCAGGAAGCTCATGAGGAACTGGAACAGGTTCACGAAGTCCAGGTAGAGGCTCAGTGCGCCGAAGACGGCGACCTTCTCGACCATGTCCGTGCCCCAGGCCTCGGAATACTGCTCCTTGATCTTCTGGGTGTCGTAGGCGATCAGGCCCGAGAAGATCAGCACGCCCGCGGCTGAGATGATGAAGCTCATCGTGCCCGACGGCCAGATCATGTTGACGATACCGGCCAGGACCAGGCCGACGACGCCCATGAACAGGAACTTGCCCATCGCCGTCAGATCGCGCTTTGTCGTGTAGCCATAGAGGCTGAGCGCGCCAAACGCGGCGGCCGTCACGAAGAAAGTGCGCGCGACGCTGGCGCCGGTATAGCGGAACAGCACCAGCGACAGGCTGACACCCATCAGCGCCGTGACCGTCCAGTAAACCGCCTGTACCGCAGTCGTGCTCATCTGAGCGGCGCGGAACGAGACGAGCAGAAGCAGGCCGAGCGGGGCGAAGATCGCAATCCACCCCAGCATGTTCAGGCCGACGACGCGGCCCCCCTGTAGCTGGAAGAACAAGCCGGCGAGTTCCGGCGAGCTGAACAGGCCGAAAGCCACGATGCCCGACAGAGCGAGCCCCGAAGCCATGTAGTTGTACACACGCACCATGTGGGCGCGCAGACCGACATCAAACGACGCCTGGTCGGCGACTGTGCCGGCGCGATTGAAGGTGCCGAAGTTCGGATTTACCATTTGGTTTCAAGCCTCCAAGGGGGCCTCGTTTTGCCGAGCCCCTTCGACGGGTAATCTGGGGTCGCACCGCGACTGAATCAATAGGTAAGACGCAATGCGGGATTCCAATTTGGGCCCGCCCCCGGGAATATTTAGCTCACTCGTTCCGTAACAAAGCAAGGGGCCTCTGCCTCAATGCCGCCAAAGTTCCCGCAAGGCCGAACGCCAGCGTGAGCGCCATGGCCCCTACGGCGACCGCCACAGCCACCGTCGGGAGAAACGTCCATTCGAGATTCATGAGGCGGCGCACGACCAGATAGGCGGCCAGCGTGCCGACGCCCAGCGCCGCCGTGGCGGTCGCGAGGCCGAGGAAGGCGAACTCCCAGGCGAAGGTCCCGGCGATGCGGGCCCGGGTGGCGCCCAGGACCTTCATGACCACCGCTTCGTGGACCCGCCGTCGCTGGGTGGCGAGCATGGCGCCCGCCAGTACGAGCACGCCGGCCAGGATGCTGAGGAAGCCGATCACGCGGGTGGCGAGGCCGATGTTGCCCAGCACGCTGGCCGCCGTCTCGATGGCGTCGCGGATGCGCACCACCGTGACGTTGGGGAACTGGTCGGTGACGGTCTTGAAGATCGCCTCCTCCGCCTCCGGCGTCGATTTCACGGTGGCCAGGAAGGTGTGCGGCGCCTTGTCCAGGACCCCGGGCGAATAGACGAACACGAAATTGATCGCGAGCGTCGTCCATTCGATCCGGCGCAGGGAGGCGATCCTGGCCTCGATGTCGCGGCCCAGGATGTTCACGGTAATGGAGTCGCCCAGCCCCAGTCCGAACTGGTTCGCCAGGTTCTCGTCGAAGGAAATCAGCTGGGGCCCGCGATAGTCGGCCGGCCACCATTCGCCGGCCACGATGCGAGAACCCTCGGGCGGCGTCGCCGAATAGGTTACGCCGCGGTCGCCCTCGACCGCCCAGCGCGCCTCGGACGGCACCGCGACCTCGCTGATCGGCTTGCCGCCGATCTTGACGATGCGACCGCGCAGCGACGGCACCTTGTCGAGCGGTCCGGCCCCCGGCACGGCGGCGATGGCTTTCTCGAAGGCCGGCATCTGGCTCGACTGGATGTCGACGAAAAAGAAAGCCGGGGCGTCGCCGGGAATGCGCTGCGTCAGCTGTTCGCGCAGATTGCCCTCGATCAGCGCCGTCGCCACCAGCACGGTGAGGCCGAGCCCCAGCGACAGCATGACGATCGGCGTCGGCGCGCCGGGCCGGTGCAGATTGGCGAGCGCCAGCCGAAGCGCGGCGAACTTGGGCTTGCCGATCCTGGCCGCTCCCAGCATCAGCAACCGCGCCAGCAGCGGGAAGGCGATGAAGGCGCCGACCGAGCCCAACACGAAATAGGCCGCGATTCGGCGGCTGTCGGCGGTAAAGATGGTGAAGGCCGCCAGCGCGACCGCCGCGGCGCCGAGCACCAGCGCGTCGCGCCAGGCCAGCCGGCCACCCTGCTGGACGACGGCGCCGCGCATCAGCGTCGCCGCCGACACGCTGCGGGCGCGCATCAGCGGCACCAGCGCGAACAGGAGCGAGACCAGCAGGCCGAACCCGGCGGCGGTCGCGAGCGGCGCGGCGTAGAGCGCGACCCGCGCGCGAACCGGCAGCACGTCGGCGATCAACGACTGGGCCAGGAACGGCAATGCCGCTCCGATCGCCAGACCGATGCCGACACCCAGCACCGAGAGGGCGGCGAGCTGGATGAAATAGGTGGCGAAGACCAGCCGTTCCGGCGCCCCCAGGCACTTCAAGGTCGCGATGGTCCGCAGCCGCGCGGTGAGGAAGCTCGAGACGGCATTGCCCACGCCGACACCGCCGACGAGCAGCGAGGCGAGACCGACCAGGCCGATGAACTGCGTCAGGCGGTCGAGCCAGAAGCGGATGCCGCCGCCGGCATCGGCGAGGCCCCTCACCCGCCAGCCGGCATCGGGAAATCTTGCCTTCAGCGCCTCGATGACCGCGCGATCCGACCGGCCCGGCGGCAGGCTCAGGCGATATTCCCAGGTGAGCAGGCTGCCGGGCTGCACGAGACCCGACTCGAGCACGGCATCGAAGGGGATCATCAGGCGCGGCCCGAGGCTTGCGAAGGCATTGAGCCCGCGATCGGGTTCGCGGCCGATGATGCCGCGCACCTCGACCGCCACGTCGCCGATCCGCAGCATGTCGCCCGGCGCCATGTTCATGCGGCGCAGCGCCGACTCCTCGACCGCGGCGCCCCAGATGCCGTCGCGCTTGCCCATCGCATTGGCCAGCGTGCCGCCGTCTGCAAGTTCTACAGTGCCATAGAGCGGATAGGCCGGTTCGACCGCCTTGAGCTGGACGAGGGTCGGCCGGCCGTCGGATTTGGTGGGGCGCGCCATGGCCCGGCTGTCGAGCCAGCGCACGAGCTGGCCCTGCTCGCGCAGATACGCCATCTGCTCGGGCGTCGCCTCGCGATAGAGCAGCGAGATCGCCACGTCGCCGCCCAGGATCTCACGCGCATCGGCGCGCAGCCCTTCCTCGACGGCACGGCTGAACGAGAGGATCGCCGCGATGGCGCCGACGCCCAGCGCCAGGCAGGCGATGAAGAGACGGAAACCGCCGAGGCCGCTGCGCATCTCGCGGCGGGCGAGGCGGAAGGCGAGGCTCATGGCCCGACCGTCACTGTGCGGCGAGCACGGACGGCATGCGGTCGTCGGCGACCAGCAGGCCGTCGGCGATTCGCAGGACGCGGTCGCAGCGCTCCGCGAGGCCCATGTCGTGGGTGATCAGGATCAGCGTCGTGTTGTCGGTGCGTGCAACCTCGAACAGGAGGTCCATCACCTGCCGGCCCGTCGCGCCGTCGAGATTGCCGGTCGGCTCGTCGGCCAGCATCAGCTTGGGCCGACCGACGAAGGCGCGGGCGACCGCAACGCGCTGCTGCTCACCACCGGACAGCTGCGCGGGATAGTGGCCGATGCGATGGCCGAGCCCAACACGCTTGAGCGCCGCTTCCGCCAGTCCGAATGCATCGGAGCGGCCGGCGAACTCCAGCGGCAGCGCCACGTTCTCGTGCGCCGTCATGGTGGGAATGAGATGGAAGCCCTGAAACACGATGCCGATATGGTCGCGGCGCAGCCGGGCCCGGTCGTCGTCGCCCATGGGCCCGAGATCATTGCCCGCGACCTCCACCCGGCCCGACGTCGCCCGCTCCAGCCCGCCCGCGACCATCATGAGGCTCGACTTGCCGGCACCCGAGGGCCCCACCACCGCCGCAATCTCGCCGGCTGCAATGTCGAGAGTGACGCCGCGCAGGATATTGACCGTGCCGGCATCACTTGCCATGTCGAGATGGACGTCGGTCAAGCGGACGATGGGCGAACGAACGACGGGATGCGGCTCGGCCAAGCGGGCTCCTGGGACAGGCGGAGAATGAAACTGCAAGCTCGATATGGTGGTTTTACGGCGGCGGTCAATTCATGGATCGCGGCATTCGTGGCAATGATCCTGTGCCTTGCGGCCGTGACGGCGCCCGCGACGGTCCGTGCGCAAATCGGGCAAACGGGGGCCGAGCCGGTCAAGCTCGCGATCCTGGGCGACAGCCTGGCCGCGGGCTACGGCCTCGCCCCGGCCCAGGCCTTTCCGACCCGGCTGCAGGCGGCACTGAAAGACAAGGGCCGCAACGTAACCGTCATCAATCACGGCGTCTCGGGCGACACGACGGCGGGCGGATTGGAGCGGATCGACTGGATGATGGCCGACAAGCCCGACATCGTGATGGTCGAGCTGGGCGGCAACGACATGCTGCGGGCCCTCGATCCGGCCAGCACGGAGAAAAATCTCGACGCCATTATCGGCAAGCTGAAGCAGGCCGGCACCACCGTATGGCTCGTCGGCATGCTGGCGCCGCGCAACTTCGGGCCCGAGTACGTCCAGCAGTTCGACGGCCTGTTCAAGAAACTCGCCGACAAGCACGGCGTGCCGCTCTATCCCTTCTTTCTCGATGGCGTGGCGCAGGATCCCGCGCTCAACCAGCCCGACGGTATCCATCCCAACGCCAAGGGCGTCGACGTCATCGTCGAGCGCATATTCCCTTTCGTGATGAAGAATCTCGACGATGCCACGTCTATTCGTCGCCCTGCCCGTCCCTGACGAGATCGCCGAGGAACTGTCCGCGCTGCAATCGGGTGTGCCCGACGCGCGCTGGGTGGCGGTCGAGAACCTCCATGTCACCCTGTGCTTCGCGGGCGAGGTGCAGGGCGGCACAATGCGCGATCTTGAGGAAGAGCTGGCCGATATCGCCGGCCCGCCGTTTTCGGTGGCGATCGCCGGCGTCGACCAGTTCAGCAGCGGCAAGCAGCCCCGTGCCCTGGTCGCGCTCGTCGAACGCAGCGAGCGCCTCGACTGGCTGCAGCAGAAGGTGACGACGGTGGCGCGCAACTGCGGCATCGAGGTCGACCGCCGCAAGTTCCGCCCGCACGTCACCTTGGCGCGCTTCCCCGTGGGTGCCGAGACCGGCCATCACATCGCACAGTTCATGGCGAGCCACGGCACGTTCCGTCTGGAGCCGTGGGTCGCCGAACACTTCACGCTCTTTTCGAGCCGCACCGGCCGCGGCGCGCCGATCTACAAGGCCGAAGCGGAGTATCCGCTGACGTTCTAGAGATCGCGTATCCCGTCGTCCTGAACGCAGTGAAGGACCTCACTGAACGACCAGGGGACTCCTTAGCTGACGTGAGATCCTTCGCTGCGCTCAGGATGACAAAAAGCGTCACACGAACGTCAGCAGCCGCCGCGGGTTGCCGACCAGGATCGCGTCGATCTCGGCCTCGCTGTAGCCGCGCTTGTGCATCATCGGCACGACGTTGCGGAAGATGTGGCCGTAGCCGTGGCCGCCGAAGCTGGCAAGGCGGGTGCGGTAGCAGATGTCGTGGCTGATCACGACGCGCTCGAGATGGCCGGCATCGATCAGCGCGCGGATCAGCCGGAGCCGCGTCGCGTCGTTGGGCATGTCGATGTCGCTGAGGCCGTAATAGCTCGACTCCTGGCCGAACAGGTCGAACTCGACGGTGACGCCGGACTCGGCAAGCTTCAGTAAACGCGCCTCGTCGAAGATGGTGCGATCGATATGGCTGATGACGATGCGCCCGGTCGGGAAGCCCGCCGCCTTCGCGAAGTCGGCGATTTCCTGCGGCTGGTCGGGATCGCGGCCGGGATGGACGTTGATCGAGGCGCCGGTCTCGCTCGCGGCGATGAAGGCGCCCCGCATCACGCGCTTCTCGGTATCGGTCCAGGGTGACTGGCAGCCGATCTCGCCGATCATGCCGGCGCAGACATCGGTGCCCCAGGCGCCGTCGTGGATCTGGCCGATCATCTCGGCAGCGAAGTCGTCGACCGTGCGGTCGTGGTTCTTCGGATCCTGATAGTCGTTCACGTAATAGCCGCAGCCCATCACGAGATGCACGCCGGTGCCCGCCGCGATGCGGCGCAGGCCGCTCGGGTCGGGCGAAAGACCGCCGCAGGACAGCTCGACGATGGCATCGCCGCCCTCGTGCTTCATCATCGCCACCTCGCGGGTGGCGATGTCCTCGAGGTCGAGCATGTACTTGCGGCCGGCGCGCTTGATGCCGCGGCCGTAGTTGATCTGCCAGACATTCTCCAGCGTGATCTCGGGACCGAGATCGTTGTCGGAGCGCGTGCCGGGCGGGCGGATGTCGCAGAGCACGTGTTCGTGCATCAGCGTACGCCCCAGTCGCTCGGGCTCGATCGGCCCGAGGACGGTCTGGATCTTTCCCTTCAGTTCCGGACGGCTCATTGCGGCTCCAGCTTGGCGGCCTCAACCACCTTCTTCCACTTGGCGTACTCGGCGGTCATGTGCTTGGCGAGGTCTTCGGAGGATCCGCCGAGTTCGGCGGCGCCGGCGTCGCGGATTCTCTTGATGACGTCGGGCGACTTGGAGGCCTTCACCAGCTCGTCGGACAGCTTCTTCACGATCTCCGGCGGCGTGCCGGCCGGCGCGGCCACGTACCACCACGGCGCCGCATCGAAGCCCGGGAAGCCCTGCTCGGCGATGGTCGGCACGTCGGGCAGCGCGAACCAGCGCTTGCCCGAACTGACGCCGAGCGCCCGCACCGCGCCGGTCAGGATGTGCGGGAGGTAGGGCGGCAGGTTGTCCATCGTGCTGGGGATGTGACCCGCCAGCAGGTCCTTCAGCACCAGCGAACTGCCGCGATAGACAACATGCTCGACCTTGAAGCCGGCCAGCGACTGGAAATACTCCATGGCGAGATGGCCGGTGCCGCCGACCGCAGGCGAGCCGAAGCTCACCTTGTTGGGGCCCTGCTTCTTGCAATATTCGGCATACTCCATGGCGGTCTTCACCGGCATGTCGGGGTGAACCGCGAGCACGTTGGCGACCTCGCCGAACAGCGCGACCGGCGCGAAGCTCTTCACGCTGTCGTACGGCATGGTCTTGTAGAGAAACTGGTTGGTGACGGCCGTGCCGACGGTGCCCAGCAGCAGCGTGTAGCCGTCGGCCGGCGACTTGGCGACGATCTCGGCACCCACATTGCCGCCGGCGCCGCTCTTGTTGTCGACAACGACGGTCTGGCCCCAGACCTCCGTGAGGTACTGGGCGGCGATGCGGCCCAGCAGGTCGGTGGTGCCACCCGGGGCGAACGGAACGACCACGCGGATCTGCTTGTTGGGGTAGGTCGACTGCGCCCAGCCGTGGCGGGCCAGCAACGGGGTGGCGAGGGCGGCACCCGCCGTGCCCGCGATCATGCTGCGGCGTCCGATTGTCTTATTGGTCATGGCGAAGCTCCCTTGTTCGGGCGACTATATCGTCCATCAATTGGGAGTAAAATGTGACCGCAGCTTTGATTGGGTACACAGATCGCATTTCGGTCCGGAGCGGCGAAAAGATCAGCTTCAAGATCTCGAGCGCTGGACCGACACCCTATCACGCCATGCTGGTCCGCATCGTGCGCGGCGATCCCAATCCCGGCGGGCCGCCGCCCAAGTTCGAGGATATGTCGGATCTGTTCGACGGCCGCTTCGCCTCGCGGATCCAGCATGCCTGGCCCGGCTCCTACGGGCTCGTCGAGGCGGCGAAGGATTCGAGGCTGCCCGGCACGCTCCAGGTGGAGGCGCTGATCTGGCCGACCCTGCCCGAGGACGGGCCGCAGACGGTGATATCACGCCGAGATCCGGCGACCGGTGCAGGCTTCGCGCTGGTGCTGACACCCGAGGGCATGGCGCTGGAGAGCGGCACGGAGCGCGTCTGCGTCGGCAAGAAGCTGCGGGCGCGCATCTGGTACCGCGTCTGGGCCAGCGCCGACCCCGAGACCGGCATGTTGCGCGTCGGCCAGCAACCGCTCGTGCGGGCCTTTGCGACCGACGACGAGGGCGAGGCGAGCGGCAAGGCGTCGGAGCTCGCCGTGGAAGCGATGGTGCCATTGATGATCGGCGCGGAGGCCGCGACCGACCGACCGGCACGGCGCTGCTTCAACGGCAAGATCGAGGCGCCGCGCATCGTGGGTCTCGCGGCCTGGGACTTCACCCGCCGCATGGACTCGATGGAGATCGAGGATACCGGTGCCAACGGGCTGCACGGCAAGCTCGTCAATCTGCCGACCCGCGCCATGAAAGGCTCCGCCTGGACCGGCGCCGAGCGCGACTGGCGCCGCGCACCGCACCATTACGCCGCCATCCATTTCCACGACGACGACCTGCACGATTGCGGCTGGCTCGACGATTTCAGCTTCACCATCCCCAAGGAAATGAAGAGCGGCATCTACGGCATGCAGCTCTCCTGCGGGAGCCACCGCGACATCATCCCGTTCTTCGTGCGGCCGCAGGTCGGCAAGCCGCAGGCCAAGGTCTGCTACCTCGCCTCGACCTTCACCTATCAGGTGTATTCCAACTTCTCCCGCGGCGTGTACGACGACGCGTTCCGCCAGCGGGTCGCCGCCTGGAAAGCCTATCCGCACAATCCCGACGAACATGGCGATTACGGGCTCTCGACCTACAATCATCACCGCGACGGTTCGGGCGTGGCCTATTCCTCGCGGCTGCGGCCGCTGCTGACCTGGCGGCCGAGCTTTCTCAGCTTCAACGACGAGGCGGGCTCGGGCCTGCGCCACCTGCCGGCCGACACGCACCTCACCGGCTGGCTCGACCGCATGGGCGTGGCCTTCGACGTGATCACCGACCACGATCTCGACGAGAAGGGGATCGAGCTGCTCGCCTCCTACAAGGTCGTGCTGACCGGCTCGCACCCGGAATATCACACCGAAGGCACCCTCGACGCGCTGCAGGCCTACACTGAAACCGGCGGCCGGCTGATGTATCTCGGCGGCAACGGTTTCTACTGGAGGGTGGCGTTGTCGCCCAGGGTACCGGGCGCCATCGAGGTCAGGAGGACCGAGGGCGGTATCCGCACCTGGGCGGCGGAGCCCGGCGAGTATTATCATGCGTTCGATGGTGCCTATGGCGGCCTCTGGCGCCGCTCGGACCGGCCGCCGAATCTCCTCTGCGGCATCGGCTTCTCCAGCCAGGGAACCTTCGTGGGCGATTCCTACCGGCAAGCCCCGGCGGCGCGCGACAACACCCATGCCTGGGTGTTCGAGGGCGTGAAGGACGAATTGTTCGGCGGCTACGGCTTCTCGGGCGGCGGTGCGGCCGGCTTCGAACTCGACCGGCTCGACCATCGGCTGGGCAGCCCGCTCAACGCCGTGGTGCTGGCTTCGTCGGAAGGACACGACCGCAGAAACTTCGTCGTGGTCCACGAGGAGCGGCTGGGCTTCACCACCACGATCCCCGGCCAGACCCTGGAACAGCTGATCCGGGCCGACATGACCTATATCGAGAAGCCCCGAGGCGGTGCGGTGTTCTCCGTGGGTTCGATCACCTATTGCGGCAGCCTGCCCCACGACAAGTTCGACAACGACGTGTCGCGGCTCACCTTCAATGTGCTGAACCGGTTCGGCGAGCTCGGCCTCAAATGGCCTTTCTGACCTCGGGCGTCAGCCGGGCGAGCAGGCCCTTGGTCGCAGACTCGATCATACCGATGGCGCGCTCGTAGTCGTCGGCGGTGCCGCCGAACGGATCTGGAATGTCGAGGATCCCGAGCGGCGGGGCGTAGCTCATCAGGAGCTGCGGCTTGTCGACCAGCTCGCGCGGCGCCAGCCAGCGCAACTCGACGAGATGGCCGCGGGTCATCGCCAGCACATGGTCGAAGTGCTCGATGTCCTCGCCCGTCACCTGGCGCGCCCGGATGCCCGTGATATCGTAGCCGCGGGCCGCCGCCGCATCGATGGCCGGCTGTGTCGGCGGCTGGCCGATGTGGCTGGTGCCCGTGCCGGCGGAATCGATCTCGAAGGCATCGGCGAGGCCCGCCTTCGTGGCCAGCGAGCGGAACACGCCTTCGGCCGTGGGCGAACGGCAGAGGTTCGCGGTGCAGATGAACAGGATGCCGATGGTCATGGTCGAGGACCCTAGCACGGCGCTAGATTGACGGCATGCACCAGGATTTCTTCCCCCCCGGCATCGCCGTGCTGACCGGCGCCGGCATCTCGAAGGAAAGCGGGATCGACACGTTTCGCGACGCAGATGGGCTCTGGACCCGCGTCAACCTCGAGGAGGTGGCGACCCTGGAAGCCTGGCATCACGACAAGAAGAAGGTGCTCGACTTCTACAACGAGACGCGGGGCATGTTCCGCGCGGCCGGCATTCACCCGAACGACGCCCACAAGGCGCTGGCGCGGCTCGAACGTGAATACGACGGCGAGGTGACGATCATCACACAGAACATCGACCTGCTGCACGAACAGGCCGGGTCGAAGCGGGTGATCCACATGCACGGCCGCGACGGCGAGATCCGCTGCATGGCCTGCAAGACGGTGTTCGCCTCCGACCACGACCTGACGCCCGCCTCGATCTGCCCTCACTGCAATTCGGCCGGCGAGCTGCGGCCCAATATCGTCTGGTTCGGCGAGATGCCGCTGCATCTCGAAGAAATCTACGAGGTGCTGGAGCGCTGCGGCCTCTTCCTCGCGATCGGCACGTCCGGCGAGGTCTATCCCGCCGCCGGCTTCGTGCTGCATGTGCGCCGCCACATGCCGCGCGCCCGCACGGTCGAACTCAACCTCGAACCGACCGACAGCAAGACGCTGTTCCATGAACATATCTACGGTCCCGCCACGCAGACCGTGCCACCCTACGTGACCCGCGTGCTGACGCAGGGCTGGCGATGAGATGACAAGAAGATGAGACGGAGGAATCGATGCCCGACATGAACCACGACATGAAGCAGGTGCCGCACGGCGCGCATCACATCGCGACCGATGTTCACGGCCAGAATTTCTATGCGATCGACCGGCAGTTCCAGGACCTGATGGGGCTCTACATGGAGCCTGGCCTGCACCAGCAGATGACGCCGCATTTCGAACGCCTGGGCGCGCTGGCCGGCGGCCGCCTCGACGAGCTGGCGATGATCGCTGACCGCAATATCCCGGTGCTGCAGCCGCGCGACCGCTTCGGCCGCGACGAGGACTGGATCGACTACCATCCCGCCTATCGCGAGATGGAGAAGATCGCCTACGAGGAATTCGGCATGCACGCCATGAGCCATCGCGCCGGCGTGCTCGGCATGGTGGAGCCGGCCCATCCGCTGGTGAAGTACGCCATCACCTATCTCTTCGTGCAAGGCGAGTTCGGCCTGATGTGCCCGGTCTCGATGTCCGACACGTCGAACTTCACGATGAAGACCCACGCCTCGCCCGAACTGAAGCGCCTCCTGATGGACCGGCTGCTGAGCCAGGACCCGGCCCACATGATGAAGGGCGCGCAGCTGATGACGGAGAAGGCCGGCGGCTCCGACGTCGGAGCGCTGGAGACCGAGGCCGAGCGCATCGGCGTCGGCGCCGACGGGATCGAGCGCTGGAAGATCTACGGCCAGAAGTGGTTCTGCAGCCATGCCGATGCCGACCTGGCGTTGATCCTCGCGCGCCCGCGCGGCGCAGCGGCGGGCACCCGGGGTCTCGCCATGTTCGCCCTGCCACGGCGCCTCGAGGACGGCTCCCGCAACAGCTACCGGATCGTGCGCCTGAAGGACAAGCTCGGCACGCGCTCCATGGCGTCGGGCGAGATCGTGCTCGACGGCGCCACCGCCTATCTGGTCGGCGACGTGAACAGCGGCTTCAAGCAGATGATGAGCCAGGTCAACCTGTCGCGGCTGAGCCATGGCGTGCGCGCCGCTTCGATGATGCGCCGCTGTCTCAACGAGGCGATGGCGGCGGCCCGCGGCCGCCGCGCTTTCGGCAAACCCACGTCGGAATATCCGCTGCTGCGCCGCCAGCTCATGAAGATCATGCTGCCGACCGAGCAGGCACTGTCGATGTTCGCCTTCTCCGCCGACGCGATGGGCCGCGCGGACAAGGGCGACAAGGAGGCGGCGAACCTGCTGCGCATCCTGACGCCGGTCTACAAGTTCCGCGCCTGCCGCGACAACATTCCGGTCGCCAGCGCCGCCCTCGAGGTCCGCGGCGGCATCGGCTACATCGAGGAGTGGGTGACGGCGCGGCTGGTGCGCGACGCGCAGGTCGGCACACTGTGGGAGGGCACGTCGAGCATCAACGCCCTCGACGTCGTGCAGCGCGCGGTCGGCAAGGCGGGCGGCCACAAGACGCTCTCCGCCGCGCTCAAGGCGAAGTACGAGGCGAGCGGCGCCCTGCCCGGCCAGTACAAGGGCCTGCTGGGCGCCACGCTCGACCGCGTCGAACGCTTCGTCGAAGCGGTTGCCGCCGATCCCAAACAGGAAAAGCGCTCCCGTCTCGCCGCCGGCGCCCTCTATCACGCAACGACGGCGGCACTCCTGGCCTGGGAAGGCGCGACGCTCGGCGCCGAAGGCGGCGACGCCCGCCGCCTGCTCCTGTCACGCC
>JABMNB010000696.1 GCA_013205335.1 Rhodospirillales bacterium | reverse complement strand
TGGGCTCAAAGCCGCCCCGGGAGGAACCATGGCCGAGTACGATCTCGTCATCCGCAACACGACGATTGCAACAGCCTCCGATGTGGTCGAGGGCGATATCGGCATCGTCGGCGGGCGCGTCGTGGCGCTGGGCGAGCGTCTCGACAAGGGGCGCCGCGAGATCGACGCCACCGGCCGGATCGCGGTTCCCGGCGGCATCGACGCGCATGTCCATTTCGACCAGGACACGGCCGACGGCTCGGTCTTCTGCGACGATTTCGAGAGCGGCAGCCGCGCCGCCGCGGCGGGCGGAACGACCACCATCATTCCCTTCGCCTACCAGAACAAGGGCCAGCCGCTGCGCGACGCGGTTAACAAGTACCACAAGCGCGCCGAGGGCAAGTCGCTGATCGACTATGCCTTCCACGTGATCCTGTCGGACGCCAGCGAGAAGATCATGGGGCAGGATTTCACCGCCCTGGTCGCCGACGGCTACACCTCGTTCAAGGTCTACATGACCTACGACGACGTGAAGCTCACAGACCGCGAGATGCTCGATGCGCTGGCCGCCGCGCGGCGCGAGCAGGCGATGCTCATGATCCATGCCGAGAATTCCGACTGCATCACCTGGCTGACCGAGCGGCTGGAGCTGAAAGGCATGACGGCCGCGAAGTTCCACGCCACCTCGCGTCCCTTCATCGTCGAGCGCGAGGCCACCCACCGCGCCATCTCCCTGGCCGAACTGCTGGACGTGCCGATGCTGCTGGTCCACGTCTCGGCGAAGGAGGCCATGCACGAGATCCAGCGCGCCCAGGCCCGCGGCCTGCGGGTCTACGGCGAGACCTGCCCGCAATACCTGTTTCTCAGCGAGGAGGATTTCGAGAAGCCGGGCGAGGAAGGCGCCAAGTGCGTCTGTTCGCCGCCGCCGCGCGGCACCGACAACCAGGAGCATATCTGGACCGGCCTCTCGGCCAACACCTTCCAGATCCTCTCGTCCGACCATGCCGCCTTCAAGTTCGACGATGTGCGCGGCAAGAAGCTGCCGGGTGCGGCCCAGAGCTTCCGCAAGATTCCCAACGGCGTGCCGGGTGTCGAGACGCGACTGCCGCTCCTCTTCTCCGAAGGCGTCAACAAGGGCCGCATCACCCTGCAGCAGTTCGTGGCGCTGAGCTCGACCAACGCCGCCAAGATCTACGGCCTGCATCCGCGCAAGGGCACGATCGCGGTCGGCTCCGATGCCGACATCGTGTTGTGGGATCCCGAGCGCAAGGTGAGCCTCACCAACTCGATCCTGCACCACAATTGCGACTACACGCCCTACGAGGGCCGTGAGCTCACCGGCTATCCGGTGATGACCCTGTCGCGCGGCGAGGTCGTGATGGACGAGGGCCGCATGAGCGGCTCGGCCGGCCGCGGCCAGTTCCAAAAGTGCGACCGTCCGGAAGCCGCCCGCCCGCGCGGCCGGCCGCTGATCGATCCGTCGATCTTCAATTAGGCCGTCGGTTTATAGCCCTCCAGGAAATCGATCACCTCGGCGACCGGCAGGACATCGGCATATTTGGCGGCCATGTCGTAGAGGTTGGCGAAGTGCGGGCTCTCGTGCTTGTCGGCGACGCACTCCTCCGGAACGATCGTGCGGAAGCTGCGCGAGAGACTGTCGACCACCGTGGCGCGCACACAGCCTGAGGTCGAGCCGCCGGTGACGATCACGGTATCGACATTGTGGAAGGTGAACAGCGATCCGAGGTTCGTCTCGAAGAACGCGGACGCCATCCGCTTGTTCATGACGATGTCGTGGTCACGATCGATTTCGCAGCGGTCGTCGAGCCGGGCTTGCCGGGTCTCGGCGGTGATGCTTCGCAACGAAGCCGACATGTCGGCACGCGTTCCCCAGCCACCGCAATCCTCGCCAGAGTCGAGATAGGCGACGTAAGTCCAGATCACCGGGCAACCCTGGGCGCGCAACAGCCGCGCCAGCCGGTTCACATGCTCGATTTGGCGCGGATCGGTCTCGTAGGCCGTCGCGAATTCGGAAGGCCTCGTATAGGCGTTCTGGAGGTCCACGTTCACAAGCGCAGGCTTGCGCCCGAAGCCGAAACGACGCCTTTGGGGATCGGCTCTCAGGGCTTCGTAGAGTTGGCGCGCCGTCTTGGTCGAAGTTTCCATGCAAGGTGCTTGGAGATGGGGGCGTATCGCTCCCAGCTTACCGGGCGCGCGGTGTCGCCGCGACTCCCGGAACATGGTTGAGAACCGAATGGACGAGGCCGCCATCGACCAGCAGCGACTGGCCGGTGATGTAGCTGGCCTGCGGTCCCAGCAGGAAGGCGATCGCGTCGGCGATGTCGCCCGGCTTGGCGACGCGGCCCAGCGGCACCATCCTGGCACGACCGCGCGCCAGGATCGGCTTGCTGTAGATCGCGTCCGTCATGGAGGTATGAACGAAGCCGGGACAGACGGCATTGGCCCGGATGCCGTCGGGCGCCCATTCCTGGGCCATCATCTGCGTCAGCATGATGAGGGCCGCCTTCGTCGGACTGTAGGCGCCGGTCGGAAGCTGTGGCACGACGCCGGCCATCGAGGCCAGCATCACGATCGCGCCTCTGGAGCGCTTGAGATGCGGATGGGCCGCCTTGGCGAGCAGCCAGTTGGCGCGCAGGTTGATGTCGAACACGCGGTTCCAGGTCGCCAGATCGAGATCGACCAGCTTGGACGGCGCGGTGATGCCGGCATTGCCCACCAGCGCATCGATGCCGCCCATCGCCTTGACCGCTGCCGCGATCACCTTGGCCGGCTCGGTCGGCTTGGCCATGTCGGCCTTGAGCGAACGCACCTTGCAGCCCGAGGTGCGCAGGTTGGTGGCCAGCGCCTCCAGCTCGTCGAGATAGGCCACGTCGCAGAGGGTCATGGCTTCCGCGCCGTCGGCGGCGAGTTTCAACGCGGTCGCGCGACCGATTCCCCGGCTGGCACCGGTAATGACGACCCGCATTGCTTCCTCCCGTTTTTGGCTCGTTTATTCGGAGGATGGTGGCACGGTTCCCGGCCTGGGGTCGATGGGAAGCAGGCGATCGAATCCTGCCAATTTCTCGTAAAGCGACGCCGCCTGGAGAAGCGCCGCCTCGCCCCGGGGCTTGCCGACGAGCTGCAGGCCCACCGGCCGCCCGAAGCTGTCGAAGCCGCAGGGCACGGCGATCGCCGGGCTGCCGGTCACGGTGATCGCGGAGTTGAGAGTCGAGCCCGACATGTAGTTTTCCAGCTTCTTGCCGGCGATGGTGGCCGGCGCCCGCAGGTTGACGTCGAAGGCCGCGGTGGGTGCGCCCGGCGTCACCAGCAGGTCGTAGGTCTGGAAGAAGGTGAACATCCGCCGATAGAGCGCCGCCCGTTCGCGCTCGGCCCAGGCCAACTGGCTCGTCGTCTGCTTGAGGCCAAGCTCGGTGTTCCAGATGATGTCGGGCTTGAACTTGTCGCGATGCTGCTGGATCTGCAGCTCGCGGTCGACCACGAACTGCTGGCTGCGCAGCGCCATGAAGACTTCGTCGACCGGACCGAAGTCGGGCGAGACCTCCTCGACGATGCAGCCCAGCTCCTCGAAGCGCCGCGCCATCTTCGTGCAGATCTCGCGGATTTCGCGGTCGACCTCGAACCTGCCACCGAAGTCGATGGTGAAGGCGACGCGCTTCGGGACCACCGGATTGGCGACGGAAGCGCTGAACGACACGGCGGGCGCGTCGAAGGTCATGGCATCGTGCGGGCAGAAGCCCGACATCGCGTCGAGGAACAGCGCGAGGTCGGCGACGTTGCGCGCCATCGGGCCCTGCACCGACTGCGGCGAGTAGAGGTTGTTCGAGGTGCCGCGCGTGACCCGGCCCGCCGACGGGCGGAGGCCGACCGTCGAGCAATAGGTGCCGGGCCGCCGCAGCGAGCCGCCATGGTCGGATCCGTGCGCCAGCCAGACCTCGCCGGTCGCCACCGAGACCGAGCCGCCGCCGGTGGAACCGCCGCAGGTGAGCGAGGTGTTCCAGGGATTGCGCGTGCGGCCGAAGACCTCGTTGAAGGTGCTGCCGCCGGCGCCGAACTCCGGCGTGTTCGACTTGCCCATGACGATGCCGCCCTTGCGC
>JABMNB010000078.1 GCA_013205335.1 Rhodospirillales bacterium | reverse complement strand
CCCGGCTGCACGCGCGCGCAGCGATTGGCGTAGTCGATCTCCAGCACGCGGTTGAACTTGGACATGCCGAGCAGGATCGCATCGCCCACCGGCATCGAGCCGCCCGACAGCGAGGTGCCGGCGCCGCGCGGCACGACCTTCACCTTGTTGTCCTGGCAATAGCGGAGAATGGCGGCCACCTGCACCACCGTCTCGGGAAGCACGACGACCAGCGGCATCTGGCGATAGGCCGACAGCGCATCGCATTCGAAGGGGCGCATGCCGTCGAGGTCGTCGATGACGCCCTCGCCCGGCACGATGGCACGCAGGGCCGCAACGATTTCCGTGCGGCGGGCGAGAATGGCGGGATCGAGCGGCGGCATCTCCATGCTTCGCTCATACGCCAAATGAAAAAGCGGCGGAAGCCGGGGCTCCCGCCGCTTTGTTCATCAAGAGTCCGACGCCGTCTCAGCCCTGGCGGGCCTTGAAGCGCGGGTTCGTCTTGTTGATCACGTAAACGCGGCCCTTGCGGCGCACGATGCGGCAGTCCTTGTGACGGAGCTTCACCGACTTGAGAGAATGACGGATCTTCATGGCCCTAACTCAACAAAAAGCCCCGGCTGGGCCGGGGTGAATTCCGAAAGCGCGCGGAAAATACGGACCGCAGCCGCTCCCGTCAACCCATTGATTTTCCACCCGAGTTTCCAGGGATCTTTCCCCCGCAAGACCGGATTCGTCAATGATCGTAGGGACTTGAGTGCCGCAAGCCCCTCAGGTGCCTCCGAGCAGGACGTCGAAACCAAACCCGACAAGCGATTGAAAATGGGTCCGCGTCAATTCGGCTCCTTTCCGACGCATCCTTGTGAAGGAGCATACGATATGCGCAATTGTCTCGACAAAATCCTGAGTGTTTCACATTGAACTACCGGCGGGGGAATGCACATGAATGGGCTTGTTCGTTCGAGGCGGCCGGCATGGTCGTCCACTGTGACGCTAACGACACTGATGACCGCGGGCATCGTCCTCGCCGCGACGCCCGCTCTGTCGCAGGGCGCCATGGGACTGGGCGGCGGGGCGATGACGCCCCAGCCCCGCGTCGCGCCCGCCCCGCAGGCGCCCACGGTGACGCCGCAGGCCCCGGTCGTGACGCCGCGAGTGGCGCCGCAGATGCCAGTCGGCGCACCGATACCCTCGACCGCTCAGCCAGGGCCGACGAATCAACCCGGCAAGGCCAACGCGGCGGGCGGTGACTATGCGAACGTCGAATCGTCCAACCGCGATGCGCTCACAACGTCCGGCGGAAGCTCGACCGGCAGTCCGGGCGGCGCGTCGGCACTCTCGGGTGACCGGCTCGTTCAAACGACCAATTCCGTCCGAACGCCCGGCGCGCCGACCGGTCCCGCGAACCCGGTGGCCAACAATTCGAACCAGCCGATCCCCAGCGTCAACGTCATGGTGCGAAAGCAGCAGGGCGCTGGTCCCATCTCGACGGCGAAGACCGACGGCAGCGGGCAGACGACCTTCCGGCAGCTCGAGCCCGGCACCTACGACGTGGCGCTGCCGATTGTGCCGGGCGGCACGGTGAGCATGACGACCTTCGTCAACGGCACGCTGGCCTCGCGCACCGACTTCCCGGGGGGCAGCGAGATCGGCACCTTCACAGTCGCCAAGGCAAGCGACACGGTCATCCTCAAGTTCCAGACCAACCTAGGCACGACACCGGTCAACGGTGTGGGCGGCACGGGCGGCGGCAGATTTTCGGCGAACATTGGGACTCCGTCCAACGGTGTGGGCGGTACAGGCGGAGGAAGATATACCTTCAAGTGAAGGCAGGACTGCGGCGCTGAGTATCTTGCGTCCGCTCCGACCGGATCTCGCGTACCAGCACCGGACGAAACCTGATTGCCCCTGTCCGCGTGAGGCGGAGTGATCGCAAATTGCGTGCAAGCCGCAATTTTTCTCACTTATTGTGCATGTTTATTCCGTTTGCAAAGCTGTTCCTGGGAGAGCTGGCGTTGCCGGCTTGGGAGAGAGCTTTCTTGCAGAACGGAGTCCGTGCGCGGCGCGTACGCGAACGGGGCGTGAAAAGTGTGGCCTGGTCCGCGGCCCTCATCCTGTTGTTCTCGCACCCCGCCCTGTCGCAGGGCCCGATGGGACCCGGCGGCGGCTGCCCAGCGTCACCGTCAGCCTCGTGATTCCCGCCGCGCCCGGCGCCGGCCCGCGCGGCAACCTGCTGGTGCACACCTATTCGCGGCTCGATCCGAAGAAGGGCATCGAGGCGCGCATCTCCGTCCCACGCGACGGCGGTGGGGCGATCGTGGACTGGGGCGACGGCACGCCGGTCACCGACGTCAAGCGCGACGGCGAAGCCGATCGTCGAGCCGGACTTCGATCATCGCTGCTGCTGGGCACGGGACTGGCTCCGGCTGCGCGAGATCGCGTTGTCGGCGCAGCCTGGAAGCCGGGCCGCAGTTCCCGGAGAAATTGGAGCACGGTGAAGGCGATCCATTCTCGGATCGCGGGGCGGTTGAGTCACGACACGCCCAAAGCCACGAAACTGGCGAACAGTGTCACGACATCGCGCAACCACAAACGGACGGCGCCCGCATGACGTAGAAGGTCCTCCCTTCTCATGCCCCTATTCCTCCGGCTCGGTGCTGAACTCGAGCGGATGGCCGGCGCCGCGGCCCATGTCGTTCGCTTCGGTCGTCTTGGATTCGGCGATGTCGCGGGTGTAGGTGGCGACAACGCAGGCGCCGCGTTGATGGGCCGTCATCATGACGCGGTAGGATTGTTCCTCGGTCATGCGGAACACAGCCTTCAGGACGACGACCACGAATTCACGCGGTGTGTAGTCATCGTTCAGCAGGATCACCTTGTAGAGAGGCGGCTGCTTGCTTCTGGTCCGCTCGACCGCTTGCGGCTTGGTGTCGATATCGCCCATCGATCTCCCTTCAGTTTCCTTGAGGAGCACCAACGAGCGATAGTCTCACCCCACCGGCATCGTCTCGGCAAGGGGCGGCAGCTTCACGACCTTGTCGTACCAGGCCTCGAGCTTGGGATGGCCCGGACGCCATGGCTCGTTGGCGTAGCGGAAGTCGAGGTAGCCCAGCGCACAGCCGATGGCGATCTCGCCGATCGTGGTCAGCATGCCGAGCGAATCCGCGTCTTTCTCGAGCGCGTCGAGCGAACGCGCGACCTTGCCCTGCTGCAGGGCGATGTAGCTCATGCGGCCCTCGTCCTGAGGCAGCGCGATTTCGCGGCGGCGCGGCTGGGTGGCGTCGAGGATGCCGTCGCCCAACGCT
>JABMNB010000695.1 GCA_013205335.1 Rhodospirillales bacterium | reverse complement strand
GTGGCGGCCGAGATGCTCGTGGGCGGCACCGGCATCGGCTACTTCGTGTGGAACGAGTGGAACAACCTCTCGATCGCCAACATCGTGACCGCGATCCTGCTGATCGGTCTGGTCGGTCTGGGGCTGGCGCTGCTGCGACTCTCGCCGCGCCGCTTCCTGTCGTGGCCCGCTGGCTTCGTCATCGAGGTGTTCCGGACGACGCCGCCGCTGGTCCAGCTCTTCTGGTTCTTCTTCGCCCTGCCGATGCTGGTCGGCATCGAGATGACGCCGTTCGTGGCCGGCGCCGTCACCTTTTCGATCCAGTCGGCCGCGTTCTTCGCCGAGGTGTTCCGCGCCGGCATCCAGTCGATCGAGCGCGGCCAATGGGACGCCGCGCGGGCGATCGGCATGCGCCACGACCAGGCGCTGCATCGCATCATCCTGCCGCAGGCCGTGAAGCGCATGATCCCGGCCTTCATGGAGCGCGCCATCGAGCTCATGAAGACCACGACGCTCATCGCCACCATCTCCTATGCCGACCTGCTGTTTGCGGCCAATGAGATCTCACAGAAGACCTTCAGGCCGCTCGAGACCTATACCGTCGTCGCGGTGATCTATTTCGTCGTGATCTTTCTCGCCAGCCAGATCGCGCGCCTGGTCGAGTTGCGCCTGGCGCGCAGCGGCGAGAGCACAGTGCATTGAGTGGGGTGCATTGATGAGGTGGGATTTCGCCTCGATCTTCGAGAACACCGATGCGCTGCTGGTCGGCGCCGCCGGCACCCTGCGCATCTTCGCGATCTGCCTGGTGCTGGGGCTGAGCCTCGGCCTCGTCATCGGGCTGGGACGCTATGCCCGCACCCGCTGGCTCTACATACCGGCCACGATGTTCGTCGAGGTCTTCCGCAATACGCCGGTGCTCGTACAGATCCTGTGGTTCTACTTCGCGCTGCCGATCCTGCTGCCGTTCGAAATGTCCCCGCTCGCCGCCGCGTCGCTCGGCATCTCGCTCAATTCCGCGGCCTTCTCGGCCGAAATCTATCGCGGCGGCATCCAGTCGATCGAGACCGGCCAGTGGGACGGCGCGCGGGCTCTCGGCATGCGCTGGGGCCAGGCGATGCGGCGCATCATCCTGCCCCAGGCACTGAAGCGCATGCTGCCGGCGCTGACCAACCGCGCCATCGAGATCTTCAAGATGTCGACGCTGGCCTCGGCCGTCGCCTATGTCGAGCTGCTGCAGCAGGGCAAGCTGATCGCCTCGCTCAACTACAATCCGATCGAGGCCTACACCGCCGTCGCGGTGATCTTCTTCGTCTTCCTGTGGCCGCTGGTCCAGTTCAGCTATTTCCTCGAACGACGGCTGAGGCGGGACGAATGACGATCCTCAGCGTCACCGGCCTCACCAAGCGCTTCGGCGCCACCGACGTGCTGCGCGGCATCGATCTCGACGTGGCGCGCGGCGAGCGCATCGCGATCCTGGGCGCCTCCGGCTCGGGCAAGAGCACCTTGCTGCGCTGCCTCAACTTCATGGAACGGCCCGGCGGCGGCACGATCGCGCTCGACGGCGAGGTGCTGGGGCGCGAGGGCCGGACGGCTGAGCGGATCTATCGCGAAAGCGAGCTGATCCAGGTGCGCCAGCGGGTCGGCATGGTGTTCCAGCAGTTCAATCTGTTCCCGCACATGACGGCGATCGGCAACGTGATGGAAGGCCTGCGCACGGTGCGCGGTATGGCGAAGCACGAGGCCGAGGCGCGTGCGCGGAAGGAACTGGCGAGGGTCGGCCTGGCCGACAAGGCGGATACCTATCCGGCGCATCTCTCGGGCGGCCAGAAGCAGCGGGTCGCCATCGCACGCGCCCTCGCCATGGACCCCGAGATGCTGCTGTTCGACGAGCCGACCTCGGCGCTCGATCCCGAGCTGGTCGGCGAAGTGCTGGCCGTGATCCTGGCGCTCGCCGAGGAAGGCCGGACGATGCTCTTGGTCACGCACGAGCTGGGCTTCGCCTACCACGTCGCGACGCGAATCATCTTCCTGGCCGACGGCGCCATCCACGAGCAGGGCACGCCGGACGAGGTCCTCAAGAACCCGAAGAAGGAGCGCACGCGCGCCTTCCTCGCCAGCCACAAGCAATTCAGCTTCTAGGGAAACTGCCATGACGACGGAACAGGCGAGCGCCCAGGCCTATCTGGCCGATGCGCGCAACGACCAGGTGCTGGTCTACGTGAATGGCGCGTTCGTGCCGCGCAACGAGGCGAGGGTCTCGGTGTTCGATTCGGGCTTCGTGCTGGGCGACGGTGTCTGGGAGGGCTTGCGCCTCGTGAAGGGCCGGCTGATCAGCCTCGACGCCCATCTCGATCGCCTGTTCGAGGGCGCGCGCTCGATCGATCTCGACATCGGGCTCGACCGGGCCGGCGTGACAAAGGTGGTGACCGACACGCTGGCCCGCAACGGCATGACTGACGGCGCGCACATACGTCTCATGATCACGCGCGGCCTCAAGAAGACGCCCAACCAGGATCCGCGCTTCGTGATCGGCAAGGCGACGATCGTCTGCGTCGCCGAATACAAGACGCCGATTCCCGAGGCCAAGGCCCGGGGCTACGCGCTCTTCACCTCGACCTTCCGCACGACCAACCCCGACCAGTTCGACCTGCGCCTCAACTCGCACTCGCGGCTGAACCTCATCCAGGCGCTGATCCAGGCCATCAAGGCTGGCGCCGACGAGGCGCTGATGCTCGACCCGCGCGGCTTCGTGGCTTCCTGTAATTCGACCAACTTCTTCATCGTGCGCGGCCGCGAACTCTGGACCTCGACCAGCCTCTACAGCTTCAAGGGCGTTACCCAGCAGAACGTGATCGACGCCTGGCGCGCAGCCGGCAACGTCGCGAAGGAATGCGACTTCACCCTCGCGCAGGTCTACTCGGCCGACGAAGCCTTCGTGACCGGCACGCTGGGCGGCGTCACGCCGGCCACCAAGGTGGACGGCCGACTGATCGGCGACGGCACGGCGGGGCGGGTGACGAAGGAAGCGAGCGACCTCTATTTGAAGTCCGTCGGTGCGCTGTAAGGGAAAGGTCCCCCTGAACTCACAAACGAAGTGCAACACCAGCTTAGGGTGTTGCAATGGGCGAACAATACGACCAGCTCAGTCTTGAAGAGCGCTGCAAGGTTGCCGAGCTACACCAGGC
>JABMNB010000694.1 GCA_013205335.1 Rhodospirillales bacterium | reverse complement strand
GGCCGACACACGCGCCAGGGTGGGGGGGCCGGTGAGCGCATTGACCAGGCTCGACTTGCCGAGGTTGGAGCGGCCGGCGATGGCCACCTCCGGCAGCGAGATACCGGGAAGCGACTCGATCGACGCAGCGCCCGAGACGAAGTCGCAGGGCCCCGCGAACAGCTTGCGCGCCGCCTCGATCTCGGCCGGCGAATGCCCCTCGTCGATCTCGTCGGGTGACTTGTCCGGCATCAGCTCTTCTTGCCCGATCCCTTGCCGGATCCCTTGCCACCCTTCTTGTCGGGGGCCTCAGCCGCCGGCGCGGGGGTGGCCACCACGGCCTTGTTGCCGATCGGTGTGCCGTGGCGGCGCATGATCATGTATTGCTGCGCGATCGAGAGCGTGTTGCTCCACGCCCAGTAGATCACCAGGCCTGCGGCGAAGGGCGCCAGCATGAAGGTGAACAGGATCGGCAGGAACTGGAACACGCGCGCCTGCACCGGATCGGTCGGCTGCGGGTTCAGCTTCTGCTGCAGATACATCGTGACGCCCATGATCATGGGCCAGATGCCGATGTTGAAGAAGTGCAGGAACGACGGGACTTCCCACGGAAACAGGCCGAAGCCGGTCAGGATCGTGAGCGGATCGGGCGCGGACAGGTCCTTGATCCAGCCGTAGAACGGCTGATGGCGCATCTCGATGGTGGTGTAGAGCACCTTGTAGAGCGCGAAGAACACCGGGATCTGCACGAGGATCGGCAGGCAGCCCGCCGCCGGGTTCACCTTCTCGCGGCGATAGAGCTGCATCAGTTCCTGGTTCATGCGCTGGCGGTCCTCGCCATAGCGCTCCTTGAGCTTCTCCATCTCGGGCTGGAGCCGCTTCATCTTGCTCATCGCCGCATAGGACTTGTTGGCCAGCGGGAAGAACACGGCCTTCACGATCACGGTCAGCACCAGGATCGACAGGCCGAAATTGCCGAGATGCACGTAGAGCCACTCGAGAAGCCAGAACAGCGGCTTGGTGAAGAACCAGAACCAGCCCCAGTCGATCGTGAGGTCGAACTTCTCGATGCCGTACTTGGTTTCGTAGTCCGAGATCACCCGCACGATCTTCGCGCCGGCGAACAGCTTGGCATCCGTCGTGGCACTGGCACCGGGAGCAACCGTGACTCCGCTCGCGACATGGTCGATCTGGTATTTCACGTCGGCGCCCGAGCCGGTCTGCTTGATCGAGACATCGACCTTGGACTTCTGGTCGGGCACCAGCACGGACATCCAGTACTTGTCGGTGATGCCGACCCAGCCGCCCGTCGTGGCGATCTTCTGCTGCTTGTTGCCCTTGAAGTCGGAGTAGCTGAACTCCTTCAGCGTGCCGTTGAAGACGCCGTACGGACCCTCGTGGAGGATGTACATGCCCTCATAGGTCGGCTCGCCGTAGCGCACGATGAGGCTCCACGGGAACAACGTCACCGGCTTGTCGGACCTGTTCTCGACGCTCTGCTTCACGTCGAACATGAAGAACTCGTCGATCGAGACCGTGAGGCCGAACACCAGGCCTTCGCCATTGTCCCAGGTGAGCTTGACCGGCTTGCCGGGTGCCACCGTCGGCGAGTCCGAGGTCCACACCGTTTCGGGACCGGGAACCTTGATCGCGGCATCGGACGAGGACCAGCCGAACTCGGCGTAGTAGGGATGCGCGCTGCCGACCGGCGACAGGACGGGCACCGGCGGGCTCTTGGGATCGATGGTCTCGCGATACTTGACGAGCTGCACGTCGTCGATGCGCGCGCCCTTGAGCGAAATCGAGCCGGTGAGTTCGGCGGTATTGAAGGTGACACGCGGCGTGAGCGCAACGGCCTCGCCGCGGCCAACCACCCGCTGCTGCGTCGGCGCAGCGCCCGGACCGGGTTGCGTGCCGGGAGCGCCCGGCTGTCCGGTCGGAGCGGCGGGCGCGCCGGACTGTGTCGCCGTCTGCTGCGCGGTGTCGTTGACCGGCGGCTTGGCCGGCGGGAATGCCGCTTGCCAGCCCACGATGATCAACACCGAGAGGACGATGGCGACGATGAAGTTCTTCTGGTCCATTTGTCGGCGATCTTTCGTGGCGCGTCAGGTGCGCCGGGCGGGGTGACAGGAAAGCGGCGCGCGCGCGTGCGCGGCGGCCGGCGGAACGGGATCGTAGCCGCCGGAGCCCCACGGGCCGCAGCGGCACAGTCGATGCGCAGCCAGCCAGCTACCCCTTAGCGCGCCATGCTTCGACAGCGCGTCCACCGCATAGGCCGAGCACGACGGCTCGTAGCGGCAGGCACCGACGAAGAAGTAGGCGAGCGTGAGTTGGTAGAGACGAATCGCGCTGCGCAGGACCAAGGACATCATGCGGCCCGGAAACTGGCGATTTAAGTGGTCCGGCGCAAGCTGCCAATGCAGCTCATGGGGCAGTCATGGCGTCGCTGTCGTCGCCGCGACGGGCGTCGGGGCAGGTGTCGGGGCAGGTGCCACCACAGAAGTCGGGGCGGAAGTCGGGGCAGCCAGGGCCTTGAGACGCCGCAGCGCCTCGTGCAATTCGGCGCGCATCGCAAGGAAGTCGCGGCCCAGGGCGCCCTGGCGGCCCACCAGCACATAGTCGTAGTCGGCGCGGGCCGTTTCGGGGATCACCTGGCGGGCGATCTCGCGCAGGCGCCGGCGGACGCGGTTGCGCACCACGGCATTGCCGACCTTGCGGCTGACCGTGAAGCCGACGCGGACGACGGGAACGGCGAGTTCGGGCGGCAGGGGGGCCGTCTGAAGCACGAATCCGGGCATGGCAACGCGCCGCCCGGCCTGGACGCGAAGGAAATCGCTACGATTCGGCAGACGCCCGAGGCGCGCCGCAGCCAATGGAACTAGGCCGAGAGACGCTTGCGGCCGGACCGGCGACGGTTGGCGATGACCTTGCGGCCACCGACGGTGGCCATCCGGGACCGGAAGCCGTGCCGGCGGGCGCGCACCAGCTTGCTTGGCTGATATGTGCGTTTCATGACGCAACTCCTCAAAACACAACAAGGCCCCCGCGCGGTGCGCCGGGGGCAAATTCCGTGGGCGAGGGTAATAAGCGTATGACCCTTCAGAGTCAACGAGGGCTGGAGGCCTGTGCTCAGGAAGGCGAAGATCTCTCGATCCACTCAAGGGCGGAAACACTCCACTCGCTATCATAATGGCTTTCGCGCCGGACCCATACCCTCGCTCTTCACGGCTAGAGCTACAGCGTCTAGGTCCGGATCGCCCGCCTGGTCCTGGCCGAGAAAGGCGTGGCTCAGGAGCGGATCGAGGCGAACCCGTTCGCGGCCGGGTTCCGCGGCGCTCGTCCACGACGGCGTCGCCCTCTACGACACGGGCGCCATCGCCCGCTCCATCGACCGGGCTCTCGACCTCATATGGGCACGGCGGGCGATGTCGCGGAGCTGGACACGGGCCTCGAGGTCGCCGCCGGGGTGCTCGGCGCGCTGGAAACTCCGGCCGCAGCGGATACAGGGTTCGCCGGTCCCGCGATCTCTCTCGCCGACTTTCCCCCCGGCACGATGGTCGCGTACTTCGCACGGTCCGCGCGCAGGGCGGACCTGCTGGCCCGCCGGCCGCGACTGTCGACATGGTGGCAGCGCTTCGGGACGCGGCCGAGCGTCATGGCCACGGACCCCGGCCTGCCAGTCCCCAACCCGCCAGTCACTCAGGCGTGACAGCATGTGCTTTGTGGATCGTCGCCATCGGATCAATATCGAGACGGGGAGAGACGAAGGGCCAGATGAACACATCGACACTGCGCCGGCTGCTGCCAGTGGCGATCCTGCTGGCGGGGTTGGCGACCTTCCTGCTGCTCGGGCTCGAGCGCTATTTCTCGTACGACATGCTGGGCCGTCACCAGGCCGCGCTGACGGAGTGGGTCGCCGCCCATCGTCCGCTGGCCGCGCTCGCCTTCCTGCTGGCCTATGCAATCATGGTCGCCTTCTCGTTGCCCATCGCCGTGGTGGCGACGCCGCTGGGCGGCTTCCTGTTCGGCACCTGGACGGGCGGCTGCCTGTCGGTGATCGGCGCGACGCTGGGCTCGATCGCCGTGTTCCTCGCCGCGCGCTACGCCTTTCGCGATCTCTTCCGGGCTCGCGCCGGGGCGACGCTGGCGCGCTTCGAGGAGGGGTTCCGGCACAACGATTTCAACTATCTCCTCTTCCTGAGATTCGTGCCGCTATTTCCCTTCTGGCTGGTCAATATCGTGCCGGCCCTGCTCGGCATGCCGCTCAGGCGCTACGCGCTCGCAACGATGCTGGGCATCGTGCCGGCGGCAATCATCTATGCAAGCGTCGGCGCAGGACTCGGCACGGTGCTGG
>JABMNB010000077.1 GCA_013205335.1 Rhodospirillales bacterium | reverse complement strand
GAGGAAGTTAGATTTTCGCGCGCCCGGCGACCATGCGGACCTTGCCGGGCGAGGCGAACCAGATCGACGCGGCGCCCAGCACGCTGAAGCCCAGGGCCACGATGAAGGCCATGCGATATGCACCTTCGAAGTCGTAGAGCACGCCGGTGACCAACGGCCCCGCGGCGCCGCCGGCCAGCAGCGAGACCATGATGATGCTGAAGATCGAACCGAAGTGCGGGCCCTCGAAGATCTCGGCCACCACCGATCCCATCAGGCTGGTGAAGGAATAGCCCAGCACGCCCTGCGACAGGACCATGAGATAGAGCAGCGGCTGCGACGGTCCGGCGCCGAGCGCCAGGAGCGCCGCATAGCAGATCACGAAGCCTGCCCCGGCGATCGTCCAGACGATCTCGCGGCCGATACGATCCGACAGGGCGCCGAGCAGGATCTGGCCCGGGATGCCCACCATCGCCACGAGGCCCAGCGCCCAGGCCGACTGCATCGGACTGAAGCCGATCTCGACCAGGTACTTCGTCTGATGCACCTGCACCGCGTACCAGGCGTAGCCCGTACTGAAGAATCCGGCGCACAGCCACCAGAAGCGCTGCGTGCGGATCGCCCTGGCGACCGTCCACTCGATGGCGGCCCAGTGCGGATCAACGATGGCCGCCGCCCGGCGCGCGTCGGCGGCGCCCGGTTCCTTTGCGCCGTCGGGTAGCAGGCCGAGATCCTGCGGCCGCTTGCTCACGATCAGGTTGATCGGCAACAGCACGAACAGGGTCATCAGCCCGAGCGCCCAGCAGGCGCTTCGCCAGCCGTCCTTCAGGATGATCGTCTGCAGCCACGGCAGGATCAGGATCGCGCCCACGCCGACACCCGAGAACGCCAGCCCGGTCGCCAGCGCGCGGCGGCGCACGAACCAGTTGGGCAGATACTGCGACTGCACGGAAAAGCTCATGCAGTTCGCCCCGGCGCCCACCAGCACGCCCAATGTCGCGTAGAGCTGCCAGGGCGCTTCGAGCACCGTGGCGCCCAGCAGACCCGCCGCCGTCAGCACGACGCCGATCTCGATCACGAAGCGCGGTCCGCGCCTGTCCATGACTCGGCCGACGACGGGGCTGATCACGGCGGACACCAGAAAGCCGAAGGAAAAAGCGCCCGCCGCGAGGCCGCGATCCCAGCCGAATTCGTCGACGATGGGCGGGAACATCAGCGAGAAGGCCGTGCGGGTGGTCACGCTGACCGCGACCGTAAGAAAGGCGACCGCGATGATCACCCAACCGAAGTAGAACGGCAGGCGCGCCGCGAATGAACCTGGCGACGAGGGTGACGGCACCGACTTTTCCTTTATCCGTTTCGCCAGTCGCGTTGTGGCCTGAAGGAGTACCCAGCCTGTCCACAGCTCCGCCCCGGGGTCAATGACGCGTCAGGTAGTCGAGCCCGTCGGGCGCCTGCCGGGACTTGAACCGGCCCTCCGGCACAGCTATCACCGGCTCCGTTTCCCCTCGAATGAACTGTTTTGGGAGCTGGCCCGTGAAGATCACCCGTACCGTCAAGAAGATCCTCGACAACTACGAGAGCGATTGCCCCGGCACCAAGGCCAATCTGGCCCGCATCCTGATGCACGGCCGCTTGGGCGGCACGGGCAAGATGGTGATCCTCCCCGTCGACCAGGGCTTCGAGCACGGCCCGGCCCGCTCCTTCGCGCCGAACCCGGACGCCTACGACCCCCACTACCACTATCAGCTCGCCATCGATGCCGGGCTGAACGCCTATGCGGCCCCGCTGGGCCCGCTCGAGGCCGGCGCCGACACTTTCGCGGGCGCCATCCCGACCATCCTCAAGTGCAACTCGGCCAACTCGCTGTCGACCAACAAGGACCAGGCCGTGACGGCCACGGTGTCCGACGCGCTGCGTCTGGGCTGTTCGGCGATCGGCTTCACGATCTATCCGGGTGCCGAAGACCAGTACGAGATGATGGAAGAGATTCGTGAGTTGTCGGCGGAGGCCAAGTCGGTCGGCCTCGCTGTCGTCATGTGGTCCTATCCGCGCGGCGGCAAGCTCGACAAGGCCGGCGAGACGGCGTTGGACGTCTGTGCCTACGCCGCCCACATCGCGGCCCTGCTCGGCGCCCACATCATCAAGGTGAAGCCGCCGACAAACGTTCTGTGGCAGCCCGAGGCGAAGGCCGCCTACGAGAAGGCGAACGTCGACGTCTCGACGATGGCCGCCCGCATCAAGCACGTGATGCAGGCGACCTTCGCCGGCCGCCGCATCGTTGTTTTCTCCGGCGGCGAGGCAAAGGACCTCGAAGGCCTGTTCACCGAGATCCGCAGCCTGCGCGACGGTGGCGCCAACGGCTCGATCATCGGCCGCAATACCTTCCAGCGCCCGCGCGCCGAGGTGATCGACATGCTCGACAAGATCATCAGCATCTATCAGGGCAAGAT
>JABMNB010000693.1 GCA_013205335.1 Rhodospirillales bacterium | reverse complement strand
TGTGGTAATCTTCTTCACGGCGTTGCTCTCCTTCGTTGGATTCGACACCCCGAGCCTAACAGGCTCAAGGTGAGCAACGCCTACTTCACAATTTCAACAGAGGCCGGGACATCCCCTTTCAGCAGGCACGGAGCTGACTTCGGTCTTAACAAGTGCAAAATGTTTTCGGTGTTCCGGCAGCTTCTGTCCCCGCTTAGGGTTCATGCCAAACCAGCATGTCTTTTGCTGCCATCGCCGGTCTAAAGCCCGACAGTTCACGCTGGAAGCCGAGGTATTCATTCGATGAAGACGATATTGGCGGCCTACGCTGCGGCGGCGGTGACAATGCTGGCCATGGATGCGGTCTGGTTGAGCATGGCCGCGGACCTGCTTTATCGGCCGCTGCTGGGCGACATCCTGTTGCCGGAGTTCCGGCCTGTCCCGGCGATCCTGTTCTATGTGCTCTATGTCGTGGGCGTCGTGATCTTTGCCATCAAGCCCGCGCTCGTGACCGGGCGCTGGTCTGCCGCGACGGGCAAGGGCGCGATGCTCGGCTTCTTTTGCTACGCCACCTACGACCTCACCAATCAGGCGACGTTGAAGACCTGGCCAGTAACGGTGACGATCGTCGATATGGGCTGGGGCATGTTCCTGACCGCCTGCACGGCGACGGTGGGCTACCTCGCGGCATCAAGGCTTGGGCGGAGGGGCTGATTGCGCCAGCGCGCTGGAATAGCGCACCGCCGCAAACACGATCAGGGCTGCCACCGACCAGGCGCTGAGCGAGACGAAGTTCGCATACTCAGCCGGTGAGAACAGCGTGCTCGCGGCGACCGCCCTGTCGTGCAACAGCACGAACCCAGCCAGCGCCAGCCCGACGATCCCCAGCATCACGAAGCGTTCGGATTGGCGCAGCGACATGCCGGCGATCATCGCGCAGGGGCAGAGGAACAACTCCACTCCTGACGCAGCACCCAGGGCCTGGGCGCTTGCCAATGTGTTGACGATGCCGACCAGCGGCAGAATCGCGCGACCGGCGAGTGACGACAGGCGCGTGATGGCGGGCACAGCCAAGAAGAAGGGCGTCGAGAAAAAGGTGACATAGGACGCGCCGTGGTCGTTGCCGACCAGCCAGTGGATCGACAGCGGAAAGAACGGCTGATTGATTGCGACGACAACGGCAATAAGGTTGCTGGCGGCGGCGACCGGGTCATCGGAATGGATGTAAGCCGCAAGACGCTGGACGATCCTACGCATTTCGTGGGCCGGGGAAGAACGCACTGACGCGCTTTTGGTAGTCCGCAAAAGCCGCCCCACGTGACTTCAACATATGCGCCTCGAGCGGCGGAATGCCCGACACATGGACGAGCAGCCAGTAGATCATCGCGGGGCCGGTGAGCGCGATCAGGCCGTAGAGGTTGTCGGCAGGCAGGCCGACCGCGATCACGGGATAGGAAAGCCATGCTAGCCACTCGAAGAAATAGTTGGGATGGCGCGAGAAGCGCCACAGACCGATCTCGCAAACCGCACCTTTTGCGCTGGGCGATCCTGCAAACCGGGCCAGTTGCGCGTCGGCTGCTGCTTCGCCGAGAACTGCAACGGCTAGGATTGCGAGGCCAAGTGCATCACCCCAGCCGAGCGGCGCGGTGTTGCGGGCGGCGGCGAGAACGCAGATCACCAGCACGAGCGCCGCCGCCGCCTGGACCTGCAGGAAAAGGAACAGGCGGAATACGAAGTTCTCACCCCATTCCTCGCGCAAAGCTTTGTAGCGAGGGTCGTCGCCGCCTCTTAGCGTGCGCCGCATTATATGAATGGCGAGCCGCACCGACCAAGCGAGCACGCAGGCGGCGACCAGCATCTGCCGCGCTGTCAGTCCCTCCTGTCCTGCAATCGGGGCAAGAGCGGCAGCGGCGCCTACTACGCCCACGGCGAACGACCAGATCGCGTCGATCCAGCCGGACTGGCCGGTCCGTAGTTGCGCGGCCCATGCGACCGTCATGATCAGCGCCAGCGCTACCGCAGCGAAACAGACAACGACAAAGATCATCCCGCTTCCATTCGCAAATTTACCTGCCCTACATACGCGTATCTCGGCAAACAGATTGATGTCCGCCTCTCTAAATGGGCGATTGGGGCAAGCGCTTTCAGACTATTCACCACCACAGCGTCGGAATGGCTCGCGGGCTCGTGCCTCTCTGCTGAAACGGCGCCAGGGCCCTTCCATCAGGGGATTCGAGCACGAGGAGGAACTATCTTTGGGGCGGCCTTGCCGTCTTACAGACGGTAGGTCCGAACGGACATACAAACTCAGCTCATCCATCGTCCCGCAACGGTCATCATTCCACCGCTTGGTGGAGCTCGGGAAATGGTTGAGTTTGTCGGGCCGCTTCTGGTCGACGCAGACGTGTGATCTGCCACCCCATTTCCAATCTTCGGAGCGGACCGTGATTGCGGCGCGTAGGGTCTTGTCGGGTAACCGAGGGTCGATTCCACGGGCCGGTTAGGTCCGATTCCCATTATTCAATTAGCATTTACTAGCCAAGTATTCAGCGGTCGGCCGCAATGGCGCCACATCCGAGGCAGCCGTTCCGGCGTATGCCGAACGATCACTCCCTGAAGTGGACCATGTCGCGATCACGCCTCCTCCTTTGCGTTCACCTGTTGTTGGCGGGGACTGGCGGCGCGTTCGCGCAGACCCACCACTCCGCCGACTCGACTGCATCCTCGCGGGCACGCTGCGCGCAGTTGGTCGAATACTGGGATCGCTACAACGCCAGCAGGGGCGAGGGTGGTGGCAGCATGGACATGCCGCGCAAGTCCGCCCTCTCCGACTGCGCGTCAGGCCGCACCGAAGCGGGCATTCGCACCATGGAGGACCTCCTGCGCCGCAACGGCTATGCGGTGCCGCCTCCGTGAGCGACGCATGAACCGGCGTCGCGCCGTCCTTCGCTTTCTCCTGTTCCTGCCGGGTGCGCTCGTGGCGCCCCTCGCTGCGTCCTGGAGCCAGACCCCAGCCTTGCCTTCCCCGCTCATCGACGATCTCTCCGATCCTGCCGGCCTGTCGGCGCTGGGCACACGCTGGCAGCTGGTCACCGACCAGGTGATGGGCGGTGTGTCGCGGGGCACGCTGACCCGAGAGACGGTGGCGGGACGTCCGGCGCTGGTGATACGCGGCGACGTGCGGCTGGAGAACAACGGCGGCTTCATTCAGATGGCACTCGATCTCGCCCGCCCGGAGGTACCGGGGAGTGGCACGCTCGATGCTCGGCGCTGGCAGGGGCTCGAGATCGATGTTCACGGCGCGCGGCAGTCCTACAGCCTGCACCTGCGCACCACCGACCTCGATCGGCCATGGCAGTCGTACCGGCTGGACTTTCCGGCGGGGCCCGTATGGCAGAGTTTGCGGCTGCCCTTCGCGGATTTCGTGCCCCATCGCACCGAGGCGCCGCTCGATCTGTCGCGTCTGCGCCGGCTGGGAATAGTGGCTATCGGACGCGCCTTCATGGCGGACCTCGCCCTGGGCGGGGTTCGCTTCTACGGCTGAGCACTTCGGCGAGCGATTGGCGGCTGTCCGTGCTCAGAAGGCCATCCGGCCATTTGATCGGTGTTCCGATGAAGACCGTGGTTGCCGATGTTCGGTAATCGGAGAGCGCGCTGCTCTGTTGCGACCCGAACTCCGTGCGTGGGTTCTGAGCGCGTCAGCCCCCGAGCGACTCAATTGCGGACCGCGACGACGCTCGGCACCGTGACGGTGGTACAGATTCGGTCATCGCAAGCAGTTCAGGCTGTGCGACGCTCGTGACGATTGTGTGGATTGCGGCATTGCCGGCGTAGGAGAGCTATGGTCGAAAGTCGGTGACGGTGTAGAT
>JABMNB010000692.1 GCA_013205335.1 Rhodospirillales bacterium | reverse complement strand
TGACGAACATGTAGGAACTGTCCTTCTCCATGAAGATGAAGTCGGTCTTGGCCGGCGAATAGACAGCGCCGCCGGCGCAGGGGCCCATGACCATCGAGATCTGCGGGATCACGCCGGAGGCCAGCACGTTGCGCTGGAAGACGTCGGCATAGCCCGCGAGCGAGTCGACACCCTCCTGGATGCGCGCGCCGCCCGAATCGTTCAGGCCGAGGACGGGCGCGCCGACCTTCATCGCCATGTCCATGATCTTGCAGATCTTGGTGGCGTGCATGCCCGACAATGCGCCGCCGAAGACCGTGAAATCCTGACTGAAAACGTAGACGAGGCGGCCGTTGATCGTACCATGGCCGGTCACTACGCCGTCGCCCGGAATTTTCTGGTTCTCCATGCCGAAATCGATCGAGCGATGCTCGACGTACATGTCGTATTCCTCGAATGACTCCGTATCGAGCAGCACATCGATGCGCTCGCGGGCCGTCAGCTTGCCCTTGGCGTGCTGCGCCTCGATGCGACGCTGGCCGCCGCCCAGACGCGCCGCTGCCCGCCTGCGCTCGAGTTCTTCCAACATTTTCTGCATAACTATCTCCGGCCTTCGGCTCACTTTTCGGCCAATATCGCGATCACGTCTAGCGGAGGAATCGCTTCTCGTTGTCCTTGACCGTTCCCATGCCCTGCAGATCAAAGACCTCGTCCACCGTCGCGATGCTCGCCTCGACGCCGTGGATGCCGCCGTCCCTGCGGATCTGCGCGAAGGTCGCCCGCATCGCGCCGACCGACGCGCGGATGGCATGGTTGCCCCAGATCAGCAGGCCGACTTTCTCTAGTTCCTTCACCCTCGCGACCGTCATCTGCGGATAGGCGGTCGGCACCAGTGCGATCGGCACCTTGCCGTCCCAAGCCTTGATGAAGGCCTCGATCTCGTCCGGCGTCTTCTGCTTGGAATGGACCAGGATCAGGGCGGCGCCCGCGGCCTCATAGGCACGTGCTCGCTTCAGCGCCTCGTCCTGACCGAGCCCCGCGATCAGCGCCTCGGTGCGCGCCACGACGACGAGGTCCGGGTCGCGGCGGGCCGCGCGCGCCGCCTCGATCTTGCCCTGGAACTCTTCTGTGCGGACCATGTCCTGCCGGCCGCCGGCGATCAGGCTGGTGACCTTGGGGAAGCTCTTGTCCTCCATCACGATCGCGCCCACGCCGGCACGTTCGTACTGCTCCACGGCATAGAGGACGTTGATGGCATTGCCGAAGCCGGTGTCGATGTCGGCCACCACCGGCAGGCCGGAGCGATCGACGATGGCCCGCGTCATGTCGAGATGCTGGGTCATCGACACGACGCTGACATCCGGCACGCCGTACATCGCGGAAAGCTCGAAGCCAGACGCCCAGATCGCGTCGAAGCCGGCCTCCGCAGCCAGCATCGCCGACAGCGGGCTATGCGCCGCCATCGCCTCGGCGACTCCCTTGTCGGCCATGACCTGCCGCAGCCTGGTGCCTGCTCCCATGATCCCCCTCAACCGCGCAGACGCGCGTTTTCCAACAGTGCCAGGAAGCGCGCGCACGCCTCGATATCCTTGCGCACGCCTTCGCGATGTTTCTCCGCCAACGGATCGTCGCCCCAGCGATCGACCTGGTAGAGTTCGTCCATCTGGGCGGCGGCAAAGGCGCCGGCCGCGTCGAGGCGCCCGTCCGAAACCGCCAGCGCAATAACGACCGATCCCGCCGTGTGCGTGAGATTGTAGAGCGCCGACAGTGCCAGATCGCCGTGTGCCGACACCGCCTCGTGAAGTCTGGCCTTCGCTTCGTCCGTCTGCTCGACGAAGCCGATACCGTCGGCGGTGACCAGGCGGGCGCCATGTCGCTCGGCCGCCCAATCGAGCAGCGGTTTCCATAACTCGTCCTGCAACTCGACAAGGCTGTCCGGCGCCGTGGCGCGATAGCAGAGGAGATCCGAGCCCGCATACTTCGCCGTATCGGCGATAACGTCGACGCGACGCGCGACGACCCGATCGATACCGGTCGCCGCCAGGCGCGTAAGCGGCAGATGGGCGGCGTTGATCTCGGCCTTGTCCGGTACGCCCGCCCATTCGACGGCGATGGCTTCGGCCAGCGAGCGTGTCGGCACGACCAGCGTTGCCCTCAACGGCGTGCGCATCGGCCTGCCATCGAGCAGGACGCGCAACCCACCCTCGCCCTCGTCAACCGCCGTGTCCTTGTAGAAACGCTTCATTTGGCTCCCGGATCGACCACGGTGCGAAACCATCGATCACCGCCGAATCGTGCGTCGGGCTTACACGTCGGGCGGGGCCGGCGACAAGTGCGCGGTTAGCGGGCGGGACTGCGCTGTGGCGCCGGTGTCTGGCCAGCCGGCCGCGACGCCCGCTGCCGCATGTCGGACGGCGGGGCCGGCATCTGGGCCCGAAGCCCCGGTCGCAAGGCCTCGACGCGAGGCGCCATGACGGCGCAGGCGTTGGCGCCGGCCTGCCGGCCCGCCTGCGACACCTGCGCGACCAGGCTCGGAATCGTTCCTGCACCGACGAGCAGTTTGGGCAGGGCCGGGTCGAGAGCGCTTGCCGTGGGTTTGCCGGCGCCGCCCTTGATGCGCAAAGGCGTGGCCAGCGCCGCGTTCTGATTGTCGCGCGCCTCTGGCGCCAGGATGAATTCCCAGCCCTCGGTTCGCAGATGCAGATATCCGCCACCGACCAGGACGCCACGCGGCGTGTCGACGACGAGACGCCTGAGATTGGCGACACCGCCGCTCACCTCGAACCGACCGGCGATGCAGTTGAACGGCACGCCGGCATCGCTGCCGCCCAGGAGCCGCTGCGTTTCGGGCGGCCAGTTGGCCAGCTGGCTGTGCGGCCAAAGGCCCTTGCCCATGGACACGTCGACCGAACCGCTGGCGGAATTGAGGGCATCGCGGGTCGTACGGCCACCGCCGCGCAGACGAAGGTCGATATCCGCAACACCGTCGCGCAGGCCGAGGTCCAGTCCCAGCAGCGTCGAAAGTTCACCGAGCGAGACCCGGTTGGCCGTGGCCGTCAACGTGGTCTGTCCGATACGGCCGGCCGGGTCGTAGACGAGATCGACGCCGGCGGAGCCGCCACCGACGGTCGCCGCGGCCCGGAACGTGAAACGCGTCTCGCCCGACACCAGGGTCACGGAGGCATTCTGCATCTTGGCGCCGAGACCCACGACCTCGCCCAGCCTCACCGTGACCGAGAGAGCCGAGCGGCCAAGCCAGTTCGCAACGAACGGCATCGCCGGAATGAGGCGCGGTTGCTGCGGGGGTGCCTGCGTGGGCGCGGCGGGCGCGGCCATCGCCGGCGGCGCCTTCAATTCCGCGACGTCGAGACGCGTCACGTCGGCATTCACGATGATGGTGGGCGTCCCCTTGCGATCGACGCGGAACAGCGCCTCACCCGCCGCCTCGCTCGAGCCGACCTTCAAGGTCTGCACTTCCACCTTGAAGCCGTTGCGCTGCGTCGAGGCCTTGGTGTTCATCGCATAGGGGCCCCCCGCCGGGACGGGCAGGCGAATGTACGGTCCGAACACCGCGAAATCGGGGCCTTCGGAGTTTATCTGCAGCGACGTGCCCTTCGCGTTGATGCTGCCCTTGATCGAGATCTTGCCGCCGCCGAAGCCGCCCTGCAGATCGATGTTGCCCGGCAATCCGCTCATCCAGCCGTTGAACGAGCCGGCGGTGCCCGTGAGATCCATCGGCACGCCCTGCGCGACGCCGAACCTGCCGTCGACCTGCAACGTCTGGTTGGGCGCCGGAGACTTGAAGGTGGCGTTGGGCAGGTCGATCACCACCGGCGGCCGACCGGGTCCCTCCGAAACGGTCAGGACCGAATCGCGGATTTCGACGGTACTGATCCACGGAAAAGCCGCCGCGGTGCGGAGCCGGAGCGACCGGTTCTCGCCGGGATGCGGCCCAGAGCCATCGGGCGGCGGCAGCATCTCTAGGTTCGCATCGCCGATGTCGTTGCGCTCGACCAGGATATCGGCGCCCTCGAGCAGGATCCGTCCGATCTTGACCTCCCCGAGGAGCAGCGAGAACGGGTCGAGGAACAGGGTCATGCGGCGCACGCGCGCCATATCGGGGCGGGACCCCCACGGCGCATTCGAGAGCGTGACCCCTTCGGCCACCATCGCCGGCTCGCTGCCGAGCCTGACGGCGAGCGGGACGCGGGCGGCCAGTTCGCGCCCCGTGACCTTGCGGACCTGCTCCGTCAGCCGCGCCTGATAGCGCGACAGGTCCCGGGTGGCGGCCCAGACGACGCCGACGACGGCAGCGATCGGCACCGCCACCGCCGCAACCACCGCCACTCGCCTCCAGGGAATCCGCATCCTGACCGATTCTCCCTCAAACACCGTCCGTAGAGAAGCCAAATGCCTCGATGGTACGGCGGAAGTGAGGTGGCAGCTCGGCCTCCGCCTTGAGTTCGCCCTTGCCCGACGGATGCGGCAGCGACAGACGGAAGGCATGAAGATGCAGGCGGCGCGCGTCGGCGACCGTCGCCAGCAGCGCCTCCTCGCCTCCATACTTGCGATCTCCGAGGATCGGGCAGCCCATTTCGGCGCAATGAACACGGAGCTGATGGGTCCGGCCGGTCTTCGGCCACAGCGCCAGCAGCGCCGCGCGTCGGCCGGCGCGATCGACTTCGCGGAAATGCGTGATCGCCTTCAGGCCGTTTTC
>JABMNB010000691.1 GCA_013205335.1 Rhodospirillales bacterium | reverse complement strand
GGCGACGGTGGTGCCGCCGAAAGACGGAATGAACGCCGAGTGCTTGCCCGCACCACCGGCCACGGTGATGTGGATGTCGCCCGGATCGCGGCCGATCGACAGCCAGTCACCGTCCGGCTTGTGGCCGGTGGTCTCGTACGTCACGAGGTTTTCCTTCGAGACGCGCGAGATATGGACTCGCGAGCGCTTCCATAGCTCCTCGCGGATGCTCTCGATCGTGAACCCGTCGCGCTTCAGGGTCGCCGCATGCTCGGGACCGATGATGACGAACATCGGGCCCTTGCCGTAGACCGTGTTGGAGCCCGGGTTGGACATGCCGCCGGCGAAGGTGGTCAGCAGGCCGTCGCCCGTGGTCGAGCCGTGGTCGTTGAGGTTATGCGGGCCTTCGCCCGACATCACCGTCACGACCGAGTCCGTGGGCGCGAAGCCGCGTTGCACGTGATAGGGAGTCCAAGGGTTCTCCTCCTCGTTCTCGCCGAAGCAGAAAGTGTACTTGGCGGGGTTGCCCTGGGTCGAGCGGTCCATTTCGCCCGGCTTGGCACCTGCCACGTTCAGCAGCATCAGGCCGAGCGCGCGGCCGATCGTGGCGTTGGCCTGACGGCCCTGGCCAAAGCAATTGGTGCCGCAGTTGATATTGAGCTCGTGCCGGATCGGGCCGCTGACCATGACCATCGGCGCGCAGGAATGCGTGGTCGCGAGCGTGCCGTGCAGATTGTACTCGGGGTCGAGCACGCCACGCAGGGCGGCGGTCACGACCGGGAAGTATTCCGGCTTGCAGCCCGCCATCACGGCGTTGGCGGCGAGCGCCTGCACCGTGGGGACGATCTGGCGCGGCGGCACCGGTGAGTAGGGCCGGTTGTCGCCACGGACGGTGTCGACGAACTTCGCCACCTTGGCCTCGGTGGGCACATAGAGCGGCATGCCGTCGCTCCAGCCCTGTTCGGTGGCGAATTCGTTGAACGCCTCGACGTCCATGTCGTCGAGGTCGATCAGTTCCTGTTCGGCGATGTCCTTCATTTGCTCGTCGCCTCGGTCAATCCCTTGGTAGCTGCATCGATGCGCTCCCGCAGCTCTTCGGCATTCAGGCCGCCGACGGGATGCTTCACCACGATCAAGCGCGCCTCGACCTTGCGGGCTTTCGCCTGGGCCAGGACCAGCGGCTTGAATGTCTCAGTGGCAACCACGAAAGCTGTGATGCCGAGCTTCTCGAGTTCGAGGCTGTCGTGGAAACTCCACGATGAACAGCTTCCTCAATCACCTAAGGCTATAATCGCCGCCTTGTAGTTGGTGGCGATCTTGGCGATCAAATCCTTCGGAGCGGGCTGGCTGGCGCTGTTCTTGGCATGGAAGTGGATGTTGTCCACCGGGCGGTGCGCGCCAAGCCTGGTGCGGATGCCTTCGAGCAGCTCACGGGCATTCGGCTTGGAGTTCGAGACCAGCGCGATGGCGTCGGTCATCCAGTTGACGGGCTGCAGCGCCACCTTGGCGGCGCTGGCGGGGGCCATGCCGAAGCTCGGATTGTAGATGCGCATGTTCTGGTTCCTCCACGCTACTTTTTCAGGGCCGCGACCACCGACCTGGCGACGCGTTGTCCGTCGGCGATGGCGTTGGCAAGATATTGCTGCGAGCCGGATCGTACGTCGCCCGCCGCGAACACCAGCGGCACCTCAGTCCGGCCCTCTTCGTCGACGACGATATGCCCCGTGGCGTCGCGCGCAAGCGAATCCGGCAGGAATTTCGCAGCGGGAGACTGGCCGACGTAGACGAACACCGCATTCGTCGAAATTCGATTTCGCTGGCCGTCATTTTCGACCGTAACGGCTTCCAGGCCATTGCTGCCGTCGAGGCCGACGATCCGGCCCGGCAGCGAGGTCACTCCCTCGGGGATGTCGCCGTCGGGAGCGCCGAGCATGATGACCTCGCCGGCGATGCCGACGAGAGCCGTTGCCTCGTGGGGTGCCCAGCCGGTGGCGCCGGCGATGATGACGGGCTGGCCGGCATACAGCGGGCCGTCGCAGTTGGCGCAGTGCGAAAGACCGCGGCCTTCATATTCGTCCTCGCCCGCAACGCCGAGCTTGCCCTTGTCCAGGCCGGTCGCAACGACGAGGGAGCGCGCGGTATGGCGTTCGCCGTCGGCCGTCTCGACCTCGAAGGGGCCGCTGCCGGAAATCGAGGAGACTTCGCCGAAGCCGATCTCGACGCCCGCGACGACGGCGTCGTCGGTGAGGCGGGAGGCCATCGTCGTGCCATCGAAGATCTCTTCGAAATCGTGCAGCTCGCCGAGATTCATGATTTCGCCGCCCGGCGCGAGCTTGTCGAGGCAGAGCGCCTTCAGGCCCGCGCGGGCAATGTCGGTGGCGGCGGTCAGTCCGGCAGGACCGGCGCCGATGACGATGACATCGTAGGGGGGGGTGTCCATGGTCGCCTTTAATCTGCACTTGAGCACCGGAGCGCAAGTGGCATTTCGGCCGGTCCGACCAAGCTTGCCGGGTATGAGGGTCTCGACCTGCCAGGTTGTGGTCCGCGATTTGCTCGCGGCTCATCTTGAGCTTGCCAGTGCCTGAGAAAGCATCGTAGGTCGCAAGGGCAGGGAGACAAAAGCAACGCATGGCGTATTTCACGCAACAGCTGATCAACGCAATCACGCTGGGCGCCATCTACGGGCTGATCGCCATCGGATACACGATGGTCTACGGCATCATCGGCATGATCAATTTCGCGCACGGCGAAGTCTTCATGGTCGGCGCCTTCATCTCCCTGATCGGCTTCGTCATCTGCAGCAGTGTCGGCATCAGTTCGGCTCCCGTTGCCATCGTTCTGGTCCTGCTGTTGGCGATGTCGTTTTCGGCGGTCTACGGCTGGGCGATAGAACGAACGGCCTATCGGCCATTGCGCGGCTCGTTCCGGCTGGCGCCACTGATCTCGGCGATCGGCGTGTCCATTGCGCTGCAGAACTACGTGCAGCTGGCGCAGGGCGCGCGTCCCAAACCGGGAGGGCAGGTCGTTTCGGGTGGCTTCAACCTGTTCACCGCCGACGGCTTCGACGTCCGCGTCACCTGGCTGCAGATCATCATCGTGGTGGTGACGATCGTGCTGATGGCGGGTTTTACATGGGTCATCGCGCGGACCTCGCTCGGACGTCAGCAGCGGGCCTGCGAGCAGGACATGAAGATGGCGTCTCTGCTGGGGGTCAACGTCGACCGCACCATCTCGCTCACCTTCGTGCTGGGGGCGGCGCTGGCTGCCGTCGCCGGCATGCTCTTCCTCATGTACTACGGCGTCATCGATTTCTTCATCGGCTTCCTGGCCGGCATCAAGGCCTTCACCGCGGCGGTGCTGGGCGGCATCGGCTCTCTACCGGGCGCCATGCTGGGCGGACTGCTGATCGGACTGATCGAGGTCTTCTGGGCCGGCTACTTCTCGAGCGAATACAAGGACGTCGCGGTCTTTGCGATCCTCGTGCTGGTGCTGATCTTCCGGCCGAGCGGCCTGCTCGGCAAACCGGAGATCGAGAAGGTCTGAGCGCATGGGCCCGCGTCTCCCTCTCATGCTGAAGGATGCGGGCCTCACCGCCTTCGTCGCTGCCGCCCTCGGGATTTTCATCGTGGGCTTCCGCACGGTCGATACCGGTGGCGGCAAGGGGCTGAGCTTCGACTATCATCTCGTCGATCTTGCCGTGGCGGTGGTCGTCATCTTCATCGGCCGGCTCGGCCTCTCGATGGCGGCGAACGGCCAGCGCTGGCCCGCCATCGTTCTGGGGGGCGCGATGATCGCGGCCGGGGCGTCGCCGATGAAGCTGCCCTCGGGCTTCCTGCACTGGTTCGTGGCGCTGGGCGGCGTTCTTCTGGTGATCCGCGCGATCTGGCCGTGGGCCAGCGACGCGATGAGTGCGGCCGCACGGACGCCATCGGGCCTGGCGCTGGGCAAGGCCAGATCCAGGTGGTTTGGATGGCTGCTATTGGGAGCGGCGGTCCTGATGCCGTTCACGCCGATCGCCGACCAGAAGACGATGGATCTCGGCGTGCTGATCCTGACCTACGTGATGCTGGGCTGGGGTCTCAACATCGTGGTCGGACTGGCCGGCCTGCTCGACCTAGGCTACGTGGCCTTCTATGCGGTCGGTGCCTACGCCTATGCGTTGCTCAGCACCCAATACGGGTTGGGTTTCTGGACTGTGTTGCCGCTCGCCGGGATGATGGCCGCACTGTTCGGCATTGTGCTGGGATTTCCGGTCCTGCGCCTGCGTGGCGACTACCTGGCCATCGTCACGTTGGGTTTCGGCGAGATCATCCGCCTCGTGCTGCTCAACTGGTTCGACCTGACGAACGGCCCGGCCGGCATCGGGTCGATCCCGGGACCGACTCTGTTCGGCGCGGTGTTCGCCGAAACCCCGCCCGCCGGCAAGCAGACCGTGTCGGAGATGCTCGGCATCGCGTTCGACGGCAATCACCGGCTGATCTTCCTCTATTACATCATCCTCGGCCTGGCGCTGGTCACCAACCTCTTCACGCAACGCATGCGGCGCCTGCCGGTGGGGCGCGCCTGGGAGGCGTTGCGCGAGGACGAAACGGCCTGCCAGGCGCTCGGAATCAACCCCACCAACACCAAGCTGACGGCCTTTGCGATCGGCGCCATGTTCGCTGGCTTCGCCGGCTCGTTCTTCGCAGCCAAGCAGCGCTTCATCAGCCCCGAGAGCTTCGTGTTCATCGAATCGGCGATCATCCTCGCCATCGTCGTGCTGGGTGGCATGGGCAGCCAGATCGGCGTCGTGCTGGCGGCGGTGTTGCTGATCGGTCTGCCGGAATGGTTCCGCGACCTCGGCAACTACCGCATGCTGGCCTTCGGGCTCGCCATGGTGCTGATCATGGTGTTCCGGCCGCGCGGCCTCATCTCCCATCGCGAGCCGTCGATCCGATTGCATCCCGCCGGCTCGGGAGGGAGCGGATGACGTCGTCACCGTCAACAGGACCGCTGATCGAGGTCGAGCACCTGACCATGCGCTTCGGCGGACTGATCGCGATCGACGATGTTTCGTTTGCCGCCCATCAGAAGGCGATCACAGCCATCATCGGCCCGAACGGCGCCGGCAAGACAACGGTCTTCAACTGCATCACCGGCTTCTACAAGCCGACGGCCGGTCGGCTGACCCTGCGGGGCGTCGGCAGGGAGTTTCTCCTGGAACGCATGCGCGGTCACGAGATCGGCCAGAAGGCCAGGGTGGCGCGTACCTTCCAGAACATCCGCCTGTTTGCCGGCATGACGGTCCTGGAAAACCTGATGGTGGCGCAGCACAACAAACTGATGCGGGCGTCGGGCTGGAGCGTCCTCGGCCTGCTGGGCGTTGCCAGCTTCCAACGCGCCGAGGCGGCGGCGGTCGAACTGGCACGCTTGTGGCTCGAACGGATCGGCCTCATGGCGGATGCCGACCGGCCCGCCGGCGAGCTTCCCTACGGCGACCAGCGGCGGCTCGAGATCGCCCGCGCCATGTGCACCGAGCCGGTGCTGCTTTGCCTCGACGAACCGGCGGCAGGCCTCAACCCGCGCGAGTCGGCGGAACTCAACCAGCTCCTGGTCTCGATCCGTGACCGCGACGGCATCGGCGTGCTGCTGATCGAGCACGACATGAGCGTCGTCATGAACATCTCGGACCACATCGTCGTGCTCGACTATGGCCGCAAGATCGCCGAGGGCGTTCCGCTGGCGGTGCGCAACGACCCGGCCGTCATTCGCGCCTATCTCGGGACCGACGACGAGGCGAACGATGGCTGAGCCCTCGATCCTCTCGGTGAAGGGCGTCGAGACCTTTTATGGCGCCATCCAGGCTTTGCACGGGGTCGACCTCGAAGTGACTCGCGGCGAGATCGTGACGCTGATTGGCGCCAATGGGGCGGGCAAGTCGACCCTGCTCATGACGATCTGCGGCAATCCCCGCGCGCGCGGTGGCAAGATCACCTTCGACGGCGAGGACATCACGGCGCTGCCGACCCATCAGATCGTGCGGCGCGGCGTGGCGCAGGTGCCTGAAGGGCGGCGCATCTTTGCGCGCATGAGCGTCTACGAGAACCTGCAGATGGGCGCGATCCTGGGGGATCCGGCGCACTTCAAGTCGGACCTCGATCGCGTCTTCACCATGTTTCCGCGGCTCGCCGAACGGCGCGACCAGCGCGGCGGCACGCTGTCGGGCGGCGAGCAGCAGATGCTGGCGATCGGGCGGGCGCTGATGAGCCGGCCGCGCCTGTTGCTGCTGGACGAGCCGTCGCTGGGCCTCGCGCCGCTGATCGTGCGTCAGATATTCGACTCGATCGGCCGCATCGCGCGGGAGGAGGGGGTGACCATCTTCCTCGTCGAGCAGAATGCCTTCCATGCGCTGCGCCTCGCCGACCGCGGCTACGTGCTGGCCAATGGCCGGGTGCGTCTCAGCGGTAGCGGCAGGGAACTGCTGGCGAACCAGGAAGTCCGCGCGGCCTATCTCGAAGGCGGCCACGCATGAGCCCGCTCGACACCTTCATGTTCGACTGGTTCGGCGACACGCTGTTCAACGTGGTCGTGTTCAACCTCGTGGTGATCGGGCCAGCCTCGTTCGCGGCGGGCCACGCCGTGGCGCTGACCTGGCGGCCCTGGCTGCAGATCGTGTTCTACACGGGGCTCCTGTCGGCCACGTTGCGCTTCCTCGATTATGCGCTGGCGGGCGGGGAGCTGTTGTCGCTGGCGGGTTTTGCGCTGGGCTGGGCGGTACAACTGGCGATCGCCGCCTTCGCCTACCGGCTCACGCGGGCGCACCAGATGGTACGCCAGTATCCGTGGCTCTACCGGCGCAAAGGCTTGCTGGGCTGGGACGACCGGCCTTAATGTGACGGTTATGCTCCGCACGTGCGGAGAAGGCTCAATCAACAGGGAGACCCGGATGAAAAAGATGTACGGCACGCTGGCCGTTGCAGCCGTTGCGCTGATGGCGACGCCCGCGTTCGCCCAGATCAAGATCGGGTCGGCCGGCCCGATGACCGGATCGAACG
>JABMNB010000690.1 GCA_013205335.1 Rhodospirillales bacterium | reverse complement strand
TTCCCACCCTTCGAGACGCATCGCTGCGCGATACTCCTCAGGGTGAGGTTTTAGGGGCTGTTCATAGCCTCTTGTTTTTGCTGCATTCATTTCGAGTCAGACTCTGAGGCGCGCCCTGCGCCCAAGCGATCGTCGAATGAACCAGCTAAGACAGTCGCCGGAACATCGCGTAACTGAATCGCTGTTGCGATCCCCACGGCGTCTCGTGCGTTTCGTCGGCCTGGCGCTTCAGGACGAATGCCGGGCCCAGGCGCGCCGCCAACGTCGCCGGACTGTAACGCTGCACCGGAAGGTCGCTGCACTTCTCGGGACCGTCCAGCGCGAAGGTGGCCATGATGACCGTGGAGCCGGCGGCAGTGCCTGCCCGCAGCGCCGCGAGGTAAGCGACTTGCTGGGCAGGCCCGGTCAGGAAGTGGAAGACCGCGCGGTCATGCCAGACGTCATAGGTGCGGGGCGGGCGCCACTCCGTAATATCGGCCACGACCCAGGCGACCTTGCCGGCGTCGCTGTCCAGGCGGTCCCTGGATTTCGCCAACGCCTCCTCGGCCACGTCGAGGACCGTCAAGTCCGTGTAGCCCTTGGCGATCAGATCATCGACCAGCTTCGACGCGCCACCACCGACATCGACGATCGCCGCCGCAGGATTAGATGCGGCCGCCGCGATCCATTCGAGCGATCGCTCGGAATGCGGCTGATACCAGCTCACGGCCGTTTCGGCCCTGGTCGCGTAGACGTTCTCCCAATGGCCGCGCGTGCCGCTCATGGGTGCCTCCTTCCGTCCGGCGCCACGCGCCGGAAGCATCGGGATTAAGAGGCATCTCGTCGTACAATGCCAGCCGAATTACCGGGCGCGACGGCGCGCCGGATTCGCCGTTACTGCGGCGTGAGCCGAACGGCCTTCAGGTAGCGGGTATTGTAGTAGTCGGCGTCGAGCGACGTCACCATGACCGGCGAGCCGCGATGGGTGGCGTGGACGAACTGGCCGTTGCCGCTGTAGATGCCGATGTGGGTGATGGTGCCGCGATGACCGAACATCACGAGGTCGCCCTTCTGCAGGTCGCCGCGTGCGACCTGCGTGGCCTCGCGTGCCATGTCGTGCGGCATGCGCGGGATCCTCTGCCCGAAGACGGCGTCGTAGAGATAGTAGACGAAGCCGCTGCAGTCTAAGCCGGTCCTCGGCGAGGTGCCGCCGTAGCGATAGGGCGTGCCGAGATAGTTCATGGCGCGCGACACCAGGCGGTCGCCCCAGTCGCCGGCGGCGGTCGCCGGGCTGGCGGACGGGCGCGCGGCGGGGCCGGTCGAGAAGGCGACGGGGATCGCGGCCACCACGGCGGCTGGGTTCATGGCCGCCACGGCGGCGGGGGCCGCGGCGTTGAAGCCGGCGAAGGCGCCGTTGTCCTGCTGCCATTTGGCGTTGAGCTGGTCGGCGACGCTGTCCGTCGGATCGGCCGGGGCCGCCTTCGGCACGGGCTTCAGCTTCGACTTCGCCGGTGCCTTCGCCTGGGCCATCGCGGGCGAGGCGATGCCCGCCGTTCCGAACAGGGCCACCGCGGTCAGCATGGCGACCGACCAGGACATGGCCCGGAAGAGGAGGCGGCTGCGCGCGGGAAGGGGATGACCGGCTTTCAACGCCATTATCTTTTCTCCGTTGTGGAACCAAAGGTGGCGGCCTGCGGCCTCGGGGATAATGGCGAACCGCGAGCGGCCCGTCCAACAAATGTTGTAATTTTGCCACAGTAAAATACGGCTGCTAGTGCATTGATTTATCTACATTTTCCCTGACCCGGCACTCCCGGAAATAGTGTGGCGGCCTGCGCAAAGCTCATCCGGCCGCCCTTTTCCCCGGCCCGCACCGCGGCGCCTTCGACCCAGCGGGTGGTGGCGCCGCCCGCCGGCGCGCGCTCCGCTGCCGACATTCTGCGCGACGTGCTTTCCCGGCTTCGGGAACAGGGGCCGTGGTGTCCCGGCATCGTGAGATGGCGCGGTCGTCGCAGGCGATGCTACCGTCCGCCCATGTGCGGCAAGTTTACGGCGCAAGCCTCCTGGCGCGAGGTCGTTGCCTTCTCGCAGCCGCTGACGGATCGCGGTGGCGATCCGGGCGACTCCGGCGGCGATGAGGGCGGCGGGGACGGGATCGTCACCTATCGCGTCGGCGCGGCGGTGCCGGTCATCGTGTGGGACGCCGAGGCGGGCGTGCGGCGCGTCGCGGCGATGCGCTGGGGCTTTCCCGATCCGCGCGACTGGCGGCGGCCACGGCCGATCCACGCGCGCTCGGAGACCGTCGACAGCAAGGAGCCGTTCCGCGCGCCCTTTCACGCCGGCCAGCGTGGCATCGTCGTCTTCCGCACGTTCAACGAGGGCGAGGAGATCTTCAAGCCGTCGGGCCGGCCGCAGACGCGGCAATGGACGATCGATCCCCGGGACGGCCGGCCGCGCGGCTTCGCCTTCGTGTGGCGGCGCTACGCGGTCGAGGGCCAGCCCGCGCCGCTGCCGTTCTGCGTGATGGCCACCGTGGCGGCCAACGACTTGATCCGCCGCACGGTCAAGCCGCAGGAGGACGATCCGCGCATGCCGGC
>JABMNB010000689.1 GCA_013205335.1 Rhodospirillales bacterium | reverse complement strand
CTTTCAGAAGCGAGTGACTGATTTTCACATGCGAGCAAGTCGTTCTCACTCGCTCGACTTCGATGCCTTATGAGCAGTTTCTTCAGCGAACGTTTCTCACTCGCTCACTCTTCGGTTGCGCCGCTGATAGCGTCGAGTATCTGTAAGCTCGACGCATTCAAACAGGAGGTTTGCCATGAAGGGCAACCCGCAGATCATCGCCGAACTCAACAAGCTCCTGAAAAACGAGCTGACGGCGATCAACCAGTATTTTCTTCATGCCCGCATGATGAAGCACTGGGGCTTCGATCGCCTCGGCAGCAAGATCTATGAGGAATCGATCGGCGAGATGAAGCACGCCGACAAGCTCATTCAACGCATTCTCCTGCTCGATGGCCTGCCGAACCTTCAGGACATGGGACGTATCGCGATCGGCGAAACCGTGCCCGAGGCCCTCGAGGCCGACCTAAAGCTCGAGAGCGGGGCGCGCACAGCGCTCGTCGAGGCCGTGACCGCCTGCGAGGCGGCCAAGGACTATGTCAGCCGCGAGATCGCGGTCAGCATTCTCGAGGACGCCGAGGAGCATATCGACTTCCTCGAGACTGAGATCGGCCTGATCGAGAAGGTCGGCGTGCAGAACTACCTGCAGAGCCAGATGGGCGAAGGCAAGGGCCCGAGCTGAGCGCTCGGGAACGGACTTCAGTCGGCCGCCCTGAGAGCCGGTTGCGCTGAGCGCTCACGGGTGCGCTCATTTGCGATCGTCCGGGAAATGCGTTCACGCATGTCGCAGGCGCAGGTGCCGCACTGGGGGCTCTTCCCGCAGGCGCGGAAAACGTCGGCCGGACGCCGGGCACCCGCCCGGACGGCCTCGTCGACTTCACGCTCCCGAATGGCCTTGCAGATGCAAATATACATGCCTTGGTGGCCGTTTCTTCCCGCTGTTGCGAATTACTCGCAGACCGAGGATAGGAGCGGTAACCCCGAGCGGTCAAGCCCCGACGGGAGCTTTCGTCGGCGTTTGTTGCCCGCCCGACCGGCCGTGTAGCATCCACCCGCCATGACCCATCCGATCTTCACCGAAGAACACGACCTCATCCGCGCCCAGCTGCGCCGCTTCGTGGAGGAGCGGGTGAAGCCTGATGGCCCGAAGTGGGAAGAAGCGGGCTTCGTGCCGCGCCACGTGCTGGCCGAGATGGGCGGGCTGGGTTTCTTCGGCCTCCGCGTGCCCGAGGCGCTGGGCGGCTCCGGCCTGGACGCGCGCGCCTCGGTCGTGCTGGCTGAGGAAGTCGGGCGCTCCACCCATGGTGGCTTTGCCATCACCGTTCTGGTCCATACCGACATGGCGAGCCCACATCTCGTGCGCTTCGGCACCAGGCGCCAGCTCGAGCAGTACATGCCGGGCATAGTCGCGGGCACGACCGTCACCGCGGTCGGCGTCACCGAGCCCGGGGCCGGCTCGGACGTGGCCGCCATCCGTACCCGCGCCGTGCGCGACGGCAGCCACTACGTTCTGAACGGCGCCAAGATGTTCATCACCAACGGCGTGTACGGCGATCTTTACTTCATCGCCGCCAAGACCGATCCCGAGGCGAGGGGCAGCCGCGCCATCACCATGTTCATCGTCGAGAAGGGCACTCCGGGCTTCAAGGTCGGCCGCTCGCTCGACAAGACCGGCTGGCGTTCGTCGGACACCGCCGAACTCATTTTCGAGGATTGCCGCGTGCCGGCCGAGAATGTGCTGGGCGAGGAGAACCGCGGCTTCTATTCCATCATGGCCAACTTCCAGACCGAGCGTCTGGTGATCGGCGCCATGGCAATGGCCGAGGCGCGCGAGGCGATCCGGCTTACCTTCGAGCACGTGAACCACCGCACCGCCTTCGGCAAGCCGCTGTGGGACAAGCAGACGATTCGCCAGCGCCTCTCCAAGCGGCTGGCCGAGGTCGAGGCGGCCCGCCAACTCGTGCATCACACGGCCTGGCTCGACGCGCAGGGCGGCGATTGCGTCGCCCAGGTCTCCATGGTGAAGGCGCTGGCAGGCGATCTCGTGAACGAGGTGCTCTTCGACTGTGTGCAATTCCACGGCGGCATGGGTTTCATGCGCGAGACCCCGGTCGAACGCATGTCGCGTGATGTCCGCGTCCAGGCGATCGGCGGCGGCGCCTCTGAAGTCATGCTCGAGGAAATCGCCAAGCGCTTCGGCGCTGCCCTCGCCGACTGACGATCCTATTGGGGGGCTACCGCGAAGGGCCCGATGGCCGTGATGGCGCATGCCGAGCCTCCGGCATCCCGGCAGGCCCGCAGCGCCATCGACATGGCGTCCTGCTCACTCGACCTGTCGGTCGAGATTCCGATGCGGCCATTGGCGGCCAGCGCGACGGCGCGCCAGCCGCTGGCGATCAGATACTGGTCGAGTGCCCTGGCCTGCGCAGCGTCCAGGCCGCTCAAGTCCTGCGGCGTGAATATGTCGGTGATGCGCATCGCTTGCGGCGTATGGACCAGGACCTCGTTGTTCAGCGCGTAGACGACACAGGGCCGCCCCGTGAGGTGGCCGCAGATCTGGAGGTTGCGCCGGATCGCGTCGGTGTCATTTTCACCGGGCGTCCACCAATCGAAGCGATTGTGTCCGAACACCAATGCGCGGCTGTTCCGGCTGGTCACATAGTGCGCTGCCAGTCTTTCGCGCGCTTGCGCCCTGAGCAGTGGCGCGGTCGCAGGATCGAAGGCGATCGCCGGCACCGGCCTCGTGGCCGGCACGTAGGGTGGGGGCGGCATGGGCGGCGACCGGAACGTCCAGATCACCTCGTTCTCGACCGCGTAGAGCATGCAGCTGTCGTAGTCGCGCACGATCGGCACGTCCCTCTCTACCTTCTTGTTGCATTCTTGGAGTGCAACCCGGCGCGCGGTCGCCTCGTCGACCCGGGCCGTCGCCATCGCGAAGATGCCGCGCACGTTAAGCGCCAAGGCCTTGGCGCCCTCTGCATCGGCATAGTTCTGCAGGGCACGCCAGTGGAAGTCGGGCACGAAGGGGACGTCTTTGACCGCGAAGCGACGCAGCGCCGGAGGGGCCGTCGGGGCCGCAGGCACCGTGGGCGCTTGCGGGGCGGCGGCGGGTTGCGGCGCGACGGGCGACGTCGCCCGTGGCGTGGCCGCGGTTGCGACGGTCTCCGGCACGGGCCGGTTCACGAGCGGCAGGGATGAGGTGGGCTCGGTGATCTGCAGCGATGGTGGCGGCGAGGGATGGCGCACATAGAAGGTCCCCGCCAGCGCGCCCAGGACCAGCACTCCCAAAACGCCACCGGTCAGCAAGAGGCGCAGGCGCGGCATCGACCTGGCCACCGCGTGCGCGGGATGGGGCGAGGCGTGCGGGGGGGCGCCGGGCCGCGCGCCGTCGATGGTGAGGCGATAGGCATGAATGGGGCGCGGGATGTTCTTGACGTGCTGTTCGCCGATATCCTCGGCGCCCAGCATCAGCTTGCCGACGATCTGTTCATAAACTGACGATGAAATGCAGACGCCGCCGGTCGCGGAGATCGACTCCAGGCGCACCGCCACGTTCACGGCATCGCCCAAGAGATCTTCGCCGCTTTCCACGACATCGCCCAGGTTGGCACCGATCCGGAGGGTGAGTTGGCTGTCGGCCGCCGACGCGGCATTGGCCGAGCGCATGGCTGACTGGATTTCGAGGGCGGCGCGGACGGCCTCGACCGGGCTCGCGAATTCCGCCAGCAGCCCGTCGCCGGTCATCTTGAAGACGCGCCCGCGATGCTGGCGGACCAGCGTGCCGGCCGTATCGAGGCGGGCGGCCAGAAGCGCCAGTGCACGCTCTTCGTCGCGCGCCGACATGGCGCTGAACGCCACGACGTCGATGGCGAGGATCGTGGTGAGCCGGCGGACGAGATTCTGGTCTGTCATTACGCGTGAGTTTCCACCGGAAAGGTACCATAGCGCGCGGCGGAGGACATGCTTGCGTGATTGCCCATGCTCTGCGAAGACCGAAACATGCAATCCGATGATCCGCGTTATTGGGAAGACTACGAAGTCGGCAGGAAGTACCCCCTGGGCTCGACCAGTTTCACGGCCGAGGAAATCATCGAGTTCGCCGAAAAATTCGATCCCCAGAGCTTTCATGTCGATGCCGAAGCCGCCAAGTCCTCACTTTTTGGAGGTCTTTGTGCGTCCGGCTGGCATGTCGCCGCCAAGCTGATGCGGCTGTTCGTCGACAGCTATGTCGACAAGAGGACGGCGCTGGGATCCCCGGGCATCGACGAGCTGCGCTGGCTGAAGCCGGTGCGGCCGGGCGATACGCTCACCGCCTGGGTCGAGTGTGCGTCCAAGGTGCCGTCCAAGAGCCGTCCGGCCATGGGGGTCATCCACGAGCACTGGACGGCGATCAATCAGAACGGCGAGTTGGTCATGACCTCCAAGGGGGTCAACATGGTGCGCAGGAGGCCGGCATGAAGCGTGCGGTGAAGGGGCTCGACCACGTGGTCGTCATGGTCGATGGCATCGACGCGGCCGAGGTGGCCTACAGGAAGCTCGGTTTCCAGGTCCAGCCGCGCGGCTTTCACAAGAAGCTCGGCACCGCCAATCACCTGATGATCTTCGACACGGACTATTTCGAGATACTGGGGCTGGTCGAGGACACCGAATTCAACGCCGAGCGGCGCGAGTGGCTGAAGGACGGCGGTGGGCTGGCCAACGTGGCGCTGGCGACAGATGGCGCCGACTTGGCCTTCGAAGCCTTCAAGGCGGCCGGTCTCAATCCTGACGCGCCGCTCTTCTTCGACCGCGCCGTCGAGGTGGCGGGGAAGACCGAGCTCGCCAAGTTCCGCACCGTGCGAATCCCGAAGGACAATATGCCGGTGGTCGGCTTCTTCGTCTGCGAACACCTGACGCCGGAGTTCGTCTACCGGCCGGAATGGGCCACCCACCCCAACGGCGCGCGCGGGATCCTGGGCGTCACGGTGATTGCCGAGCAGCCGACCAGGTGGATTCCCGAACTCGAGAAGTATTTCGGTCCCGATTCGGCCAAGCGCGAGGGCGACGGGCTGGTGGTCGACACCGGCACCCAGCCGATCCGCTACATGACGCCCAAGGACTATGGCGTGCGCTATCCCGGCATCGAGCCGGTGCGGCCAGGAGATCATCCCGCGCTGCTCACGATACGCGTCGAGAACCTCGCGGCGTGCGAGGATCTCCTGAAGAAGAACGGCGTGATGACGATCAAGCCCGACTCCGGCCGCCTCGTCGTGCCGCCGTCGGAGGCTGCCCACCTCACCCTGGAATTCGCGGAGCGTTAGTCTTCATGGCGTTCGATCTTGCCGACCGCGGCATCTACGGCTTCTCGACCACTGAAAACCTCCGGTTTGCCGACGTCGACGCCAACGGCCACATCAACAACGGTGCCTTCCTCGAACTTCTGGAGAATGCGCGCGTTTCATATCTGCGTGCGATCGTGCGCGCTGGCATGCCTCGCTTCCGGCTGGTCATCGGCCGCATCGAAGCCGACTTCAAGCGACAGATGTTCTATCCCGGGACAGCCGTCGCCTGCGTTCGCATCATCGAGGCGCTCGACCGCAAGTGCGTGATCGGCCAGGGCCTGTTCGACGGCGAAGGGAATTGCACCGCCGTCCAGAAGGTGATCATGGTGTCGTTGAACGAGGAGACGCATCGCGCCACGCCCTTCGATCCGGCGGTGCGCGCCATGCTCGACCGGCTTGCCGCCTCGTCGGACGGGCTGGACGCATGACGGCAGTGGTTCCTGAAGGCTTTCGCAAGCTCGACGTCGCCGACGATTTCATCCAGCTCGTCGGCCCGCTCTGGTTCAAGGCCGAGGACGACGGGCTCCGGATCGGGCTGCCGCTGGAGCCGCGGCACGGCAATCCGATGGGCTGGGCGCATGGCGGCCTGCTGGTCACCGTCGCCGACATGGTGATGGGCGTCGGTTCGGGATTCTCCACGGGCATCTTCTGGCCGCACCCCACCATCTCGCTCACCAGCGAGTTCGTGCGCGGTGCCAAACTGGGGCAGTGGCTCGAAGGCAAGGCGCGCATCGCGCGGCGCACCATCAATTTCTGCTTCGTGAGCTGCGACCTGACGTGTGGGGGCGAGATCGTTCTGGTGTCTTCGGGGGTCTTCAAGGTACCCGACCCCGACAAGATCCCCGAAGCCGCGCGCGCCGTCGCTCTGTCTCCGCCTTGGAAGTAGCCGGGCTTAAATTGTCATCCTGAGCGAAGCGAAGGATCTCACCTTCGCCAAGGAGTGCGTTGGTCGTTCCCTCAGGTCCTTCGCGACGCTCAGGACGACATGAGGGCCTATTTCTTGAGCTTCTTCCGCCGGTAGATCCGGTAGCGGTCGAAGTCCATCAGGTGTTCGTAGTT
>JABMNB010000688.1 GCA_013205335.1 Rhodospirillales bacterium | reverse complement strand
GCCGTTGCGCAGCCATCGTCGTCGCCGCAGCTCGCGAATCCGGCCTCGGTGAACTGCGCCCAGCAGGGCGGCACGCTCAGCATGGAGCAACGACCGGGAGGCGGCGAGTTCGGCGTCTGCGTCTTTACCGACAATTATCAGTGCGAGGAGTGGGCGCTGTTTCGTGGTGAATGTCCGGAGAACGGCCTGCGCGTGACCGGCTATGTCACCCCGGCGGGCCGTTACTGCGCGATCACCGGCGGTCGCTATTCCGTCGTGTCGGCGCCAGGCGCGACCCCCGAACGGGGCACCTGCAGCTTTCCGAACGGCAGTTCTTGCCCGGCCGAGGCCTACTTTGCCGGGACCTGCGGCCGCTAAGTCTCGCCAGGAGGGAGCCGCTGCGAAACAGCGATATGACGATGCGGGGTCTGAAGCCGATGTCCGCCAGGGAGCGCCCTGCGACATGGGTCGGCAAAGTAGAAGCGCGGCTCGCCACCTTCCGGTGACGGCCGCGCCGGGAGCCGGGCTCGGGAGAGCAGGCGTCAGCGGGTCGGGGTCGTGTAGGTCGTGGTCGTCGTCGTCGGGGTGTAGGGATCGGACGAGACGGTGGTCGTGCGTTGCGTGGTGGTCGAGGCCGGAACCTCGACGACGCGTTCGCTGCGGACCGAGCAGCCCGCGACGACGGTGCCGATCAGGGTAACGAGGACGATTGACTTGATCATGGACCTCTCCAGAGCTTGAGTTTGACGCAGGCCAACGGGATCGGAGTCTTTCGGTTGCACCTGCCGTCCGGGCATTCGCTGTGCGGTGGCGATGCGTTGCAGATCGGCCACGCTCGCAGCTAGGCTGGGCCCATGACCGACGACAAGAACTCCGACTTCGACGCCATCATCATCGGTGCCGGCATGTCCGGCCTTTTCCAGCTTCATCGCCTTCGCGAACTGGGCCTGAAGGTCCGTGTGTTCGAGGCGGGCACCGGGGTGGGCGGCACCTGGTACTGGAACCGCTATCCCGGCGCGCGCTTCGATTCGGAGAGTTATTCCTACGGCTATTCCTTCTCCGAGGAACTGCTGGAGGAGTGGGACTGGACCGAGCATTTTTCGCCCCAGCCCGAGACACTGCGCTATCTCAACCGGGTCGCCGACAAGTTCGACCTGCGCCGCGATATCCAGTTCCGCAGCAAGGTCACCGCCGCGCACTGGCATGAGGAGTCGCGGAGCTGGCAGGTCACGCTCGAAGACGGAACCGTGCAGACTGTGCGCTTCCTGGTCACCGCCATCGGTCCGCTGTCGGCCTTCACCATGCCGCGCATCGAGGGCATTGATTCGTTCACCGGCCAGAGTTGCCACACCGCCCGCTGGCCGCATGAACCGGTGAGCTTCGAGGGCAAGCGCGTCGCCGTGATCGGGACCGGCGCGACCGGCGTTCAGACCATCCAGGAAGTGTCGAAGACCGCCAGGCAGCTCACCGTCTTCCAACGCACGCCCAACTGGTGCGCGCCGTTGCACAACGGCAAGATCGAGGCCGACGAGATGGCGCGCATCCGCGCCGACTATCCGGAGATATTCCGTCGCTGCCAGGAGACTTTTGCCTGCTTCCTTCACACCGCCGACCCGCGCGGCACCTTCGATGTGACGGCCCCGGAGCGCGAGGCCTTCTTCGAGAAGCTCTACGGCGAGCGTGGCTTCGGCATCTGGGTGGGCAACTTCAACGACATCCTGACCAGCAAGGAAGCCAATGCGCTGATCTCGGATTTCGTCGCGCGCAAGATCAGGAGCCGCGTGAAGGATCCGCTGGTCGCCGAGAAGCTCATTCCGAAAAATCACGGATTCGGCACCCGCCGCGTGCCGCTCGAGACCCGCTACTACGAGGTCTACAACCAGCCCAACGTGGAGCTGGTCGATCTTGCCGAGACGCCGATCGAACGTGTGACCCCCACCGGTATCCGGACCAGCGCGCGCGACTACGAGTTCGACATGATCATCTACGCCACCGGCTTCGACGCGTTGACCGGCGCCTTCGACCGCATCGACTTTCGCGGTGTCGGCGGCCAGAGGCTCAAGGACAAGTGGGCGGAAGGCGCAGAGACCTTCGTCGGCATGTCGGTGGAGGGATTTCCCAACATGCTCATGCTGCTTGGCCCGCATACCGCCCTGGGTAACATCCCGCGCAGCATCGAATACAATGTCGAGTGGGTGACCGACCTGCTGCGCTTCATGCGCGATCGTGGGCTGACGCGTATCGACGCGCGGCCCGAAGGTGTGCGGGACTGGATGCAGACGGTACAGGAGGCCTCGGTCGGCCTTCTGTCCAACGACGTCAACTCGTGGTTCACCGGCGTCAACACCAATGTCGAGGGCAAACAGACGCGTCGCATCTCGCGCTACAGCGGCAGTGCGCCGGCCTATCGGGCCCGCTGCGACGAGGTCGCGGCTGACGGCTACCGCGAGATGGATCTCGGCTAGTCAGCGCCCGAACCAGCCGGCGACGATGGCCCGGACACGCGGCGAGGTGAGTGGCAGCAGGAGCCACGCCACGAGCAGGAACTCGATATGCATGTCCGGCCGCAGCAGCGGGATCACACCGGGCCCGATGAGGGCCATCACCAGATGGCGGTGCAGCCGTCGGCCTGGCCACCACGGCGCAAGAACTTGCTTCGCTTCTTCCAGTCGTTTCCTGTCCATCGGCCCTTCCTCCGCCGGCAGGTTGGCATTCAAGCCGTCGCCTGGCCCTCCAGGGGCACACGAAAAGGGCGCCAACGATCACGCCGCCATGGACGACATCGGCCGCCGCCTCAGCGCCTTCGCCCTGGCCTGGCCTAGCTGTCGCTAGCAGGGTCCGAAGGGGACCTGCAAAGGCCGAAATCAATAGGATCCGAAGGGACCCCGTATAGAAGTTCTTACCAAGGCAGCAGTTGCAGTATGAATCTTGATGAACGCGACGCGCCGTGAGGGACCGCGGAGACTTATCTATCGTTGGTTCAGCGCTGATCCAGGTCGGAGTTCCTCATCGGAGTTCCTCGCCGGCATTCCTCGAGGCGAACGGCAATCTGCCGAACGGGTTTGCGAGGGCAAGGCCGCACCACGGTGCAAAAGGGCCGGCTTGACCGTGCTTCGATCCGCTTCCTAGCCTCGTCTCACAAAGAATCGGGAAGGGACCGTCGGATGAATTTATCGAGACGCGCTGTCGGCGCGGGCCTGCTGTCTGTCGCCGCCTCGAGTGCTGTTGCAACGGGCGCCCTGGCGCAAGCCTATCCCTCGAAGCCGATCCGCATCGTGGTGCCTACGGGCGCCGGTGGCATCACCGATATCGTTGCCCGCATCGTGGGCGCGCGCCTCTCCGAGCGCCTGGGACAACCGGTCCTGATCGACAACCGCCCCGGGGCGAGCGGCATCATCGGCACCGAGGTTGCGGCCCGCGCGGCACCGGACGGCTACACGCTGCTGATGGTCTATCCCAGTCATCCGGTGAATCCGACGCTGAAGAAGCAGCTTCCCTACGACACGCTGCGCGACTTCACCGGCGTCACCACGCTCACCACCGTATCGCTGGTGCTTCTGGTGCCGCCATCGCTTCCGGTTAAGACCGTGCAGGAGCTGATCGCGCTCGCCCGCAAGGAGCGGGTCACGTTTGCCTCGGTGGGTGCCGGCAGCCTGGCGCATCTCGGCGCCGAGCTGTTCCGTTCCAGGACCGGTATCGAGATGACGCAGGTTCCCTATCGCAGCGCCCCGGCCGCGCAGCAGGCCCTGATGAGCGGCGAGGTCACGGTGTTCTTCGACACGCCGATCACCGCGGTGCCTCTGGTGAAGGACGGCCGCCTGCGCGCGCTGGGCGTCAGCACGCGCACGCGATCTGCATTGTTGCCCGACGTGCCGACCATCGAGGAGGCGGGCGTGCCGGGCTACGAGGTGCTGGGCTGGAACGGCATTCTGGTGCCGGCGGCGACGCCGGCGCCGATCGTGCAGAAGCTCAATGCCGAATTGCGCGCCATCCTGGCCGAGTCGGACATCCGCCAGAAGCTCGAGCAGCAGGGTGCCAATCCCGCGCCCATGGATCAGGAGGCCTTCGCCCGGCTGATCCGCGATGACGTCGCCAGATGGGGCGAACTCATCCGCGCCGCCGGCATCCAGCCCGAGTAGGACCGAGCCATGCCGCGCGCCAAGATCACTCCCGATCTCGACATGTATTATCGCGATGAGTGCTTCGCCGACTCCTGGTCACAGCCGCACGCCATGCTGCTGCTGCACGGCAACGCCGAAAGCGGCGAGGCGTGGAACGGCCTGATGCCGGTCCTCGGCCGCCACTTCCGCGTGGTGCGGCCCGACATGCGCGGCTTCGGCCAGTCGACGGCAATGGCGCTCGACTATAAATGGTCGGTCGACCGTCTGATCAACGATTTCATCGCTCTGGCCGACTCGCTGGGGCTGGCGTCGTTCCATATCGGGGCGGCCAAGGTGGCCTGTCCGCTCGCGCTTCGTCTCGCCGCCCGCCATCCCGGGCGCGTGCGCTCGCTCGCCGTGCTGGGCGGCATCGTCTCGGGCGAAGTCTCCGTCGGGTCGCGCGCCACCTCGTGGCTCGATCATATCGAGCAGAAGGGCGTCGAGAGCTGGGCGCGCTGGACGATGCCGGGGCGACTGGGCAGCACATGCCCTCCCGCGATGATGGAAGGCTGGGCCGAGCTGATGGGCCGGACGCCGCTATCGACCCAGCTCGGCTTCATCCGCTCGGTACCAGCCATAGACGTGCGGGCTGACCTGCCGTCGATCCGCTGTCCTACCCTGGTCGTCACTACCGACGGCAGCGGGCTCGGCTCGGTCGAGGCCGTGCGCGGCTGGCAACAGACGATCCCGAACTCGGAGTTCATGGTGGTGCCCGGAGATTCGTATCATGTCGCGGCCACCCATGCGGAAGTCTGCGCCCGGTCGATGCTCGAATTCATCGAAAGGCGTACATGAGCGCGTGTCAGGGAGCGCGCCCTGCAGCAAGTCGTCCTTCGGCCTGATCGAGGGCCTCGTCCGTGATCCCGGCCACGGTCTCTTGTTCAGCGACGTGATCAACGGCGGCGACTTCCTCCTCGATCGCGCCGGCGAGGGCGCATCGGCTTCAACGATCTCACTACGGACAAGGCCGACCGCGTCCATGGCGGCTTGCTCGCCTTCAAGGGGTTCGGCGGCGAGCGGTGGCAATTTGCTCCGATGGGGCCTGGTGATTTTCCCGACGACTTGAAGCTGGCGAGCGACGGATCGGTCTGGGCGGCCGACGCCCACGTCGACCGCTTTGTCGTCGTCGGGACCGAGGGAAACCCCCGGACCATCATTGCCGTGCCGCTGGTCACCAGCGTCTGTGTTGGGGGCGATCGCCGCAATCTCTACATCGTCACCGGCTCGTGCGGCGACCCGGGCGAGAACCGGGGCCGCATCTTCCGCATCGAGGCCGATCTCCGTGACCTCGCATTGCCGCCGACCCGAATTCGCGGATAGTCGTGAATTGTCTCTTCAGCGGCCGTGAATAAGTGGGCGGGAAACAATCTGATTTTCTGCCGTGACCGTTCGAAATCAGACAGAAAGTCGTGTAAGTGATCGGCAGTTCGCCGCGTAGTACCTGGCTTACGGAAGGATAGAGATCGTGAACGCTCTTCGCTCGCTGGTATTTGCGTTGATGTTGGCGGCTGGGCTAGGCGTTTCGGCGCAGGCCCAGACATCAGCCGCTCCGCCCGCCGGACTCTCGCAGCAGCAGTTCGACTCGCTGGTCGATGCGATCAGCAATTCCGTCTCAGAGAAACTGAAATCAGAAGGCGCGCAGGTCCCCTCCGCGACACCGGCTCCGGCGCCAGCAGCGTCCGAACCCAAGTCGAAGTCCAAGGGGACACCGCCGCCCAAGATCATACACGTCGAACCGAAGGCAGGGCCCGATCCGTTCGCCGCCTTCATCGACGGCACGGTGAAGGTCGTCCGGGCGATTCCGGTTCTTGGGACCCAACTTGCGCGCATACCGTCCCTTCTTGACCAGAAGGCGATTGGCGGACGGGGGGCGTCGACCTTCTTGCTGCTTCTCATAGCGGT
>JABMNB010000687.1 GCA_013205335.1 Rhodospirillales bacterium | reverse complement strand
GGAGATTGTTGACCAGAAAGTTGGACGTCATGGCGATCACGGTCGCCACCGATTGCGCGGCTTCGAAGCTGATTCCGCTCAGCATGCAGATCCGCAGGACGATGAGGTGGAGGGCCAGGCCAATCGCGCCCACGGTCATGAAAAGCAGGAAACGGACCGAGACCGTTCCGCCCGTCAGCCGGTGCAGCAGGAGCCCGAGAAAGTCGAGGATGGCGCGGGTGTCGAACTTGGAGAGGCCTTCCTGGCGGGAGCGGAACCGGTAGGCAACCTCGGCCACGCGCATCTGGCCTCGGGTGCTGGCCAGGATATCCAGCAGGATCTTGAAGCCTGACGGGACAAGGCTGGGGGCGGCAGCCTCGAAGACCTCGCGCTTCAGCGCAAAGAAGCCGCTCATCGGATCGGAGACCTGCCGGCCAATGATGAAGGCGGCAAGGCGGGTGGCAACGCGACTAGCGAAGGCCCGCCGGGCGGAGAAGCCGCCCTCGCTGCTGCCGTCTCCCACGAAGCGGCTACCGATCACAATGTCGGCCTCGTCGTTCTGCAGCTTCGCCACCATGGCGGGAAGAATTGTTTCGTCGTGCTGAAGATCGGCATCCATCACGGCGACATAGGGGGCGGCCGAACTGAGCGCGCCCTCGATGCAGGCGCCCACCAGTCCGCGTCGTCCGACTCGGCGGATGCAGCGCACCCGGGCATCGTCCTGGGCGAGTTGCTTGGCGACCTTCCAGGTCCCGTCGGGACTGTTGTCGTCGACGAAGACGACTTCCCACGGGATGTCGCCCATCGTCTTGTCGAGCAGGCCTACGAGGCGCGGCAGGTTCTGCGATTCGTTGAAGGTCGGAACGACGACCGACACAGACGGGGAAAATAATTGCATCCACGGCCAGTATATTGTGGCGGCAGGTCCTCTCCTAATGCGATTTGCGCGACAGATCGGCCTTGTATGCCGGGGCTGGACCCGTAGACTTCGCGCAGATTTTCAGCGGCCGGTGGCATTGGATGGTTCGATTGATTGGGGGAGTTGGCAGGCGCTCCGACCGTCTTGTGGCATTGCTCCCGAAGCTCTGTCTCGTGCTCGTCGTGATCCTCACGGTTGGCTACGCCGTCGCCGGCGGGATCGTACGGCCCAACATGTACTCCGACAGCGGCTGGGGTTTTGTCGGCTGGTATACCCAAGATCGCGCCTCGTCCTTCAACCATTCGCTCGGCCCCGACCTTTCCGACATCTCGCGTGAAGTCGAAGGCTTCATGAGTACCTGGTCGCCGGGGCAGCATCTTCTACCTGGGCTGGTCGAGAAGCTTGGCATGAGCCTTGGTCTGGCGATCGTCGTCGTGGTCGCCATTTTCTCCGTGTTGGGCCTGGTCGGGTGGTTCGCCCTCTATCGGGCTTTCGGCTTTCCCCTGCAGACGGCCGCGATCGCCTTGGCGGTCATGACCTGCAACAGGTTCTTCAACCTGTCCTTCACGAATTATACCGGCGGCGAGGTGTTGCTGTTCGGTGTCGTTCCCTGGTTCATCCTGATGGTATGGCGGCTGCGCAACCTCAGGTGGTTCGCCGTGCTGCCACTCGTGGTGGGAACGGCCGTGCTGGTTGTCGCCAAGCTGAGCGGCATCGTAATCGGTGCCGCGGTCGTCGGCGGTGCCGCGATCTGCGGCGACAGAGCGTGGCTGAAATGGGACACGGTCCGCAAGCTGGTGGTGGCCGGTGTGACGATCGGACTGATGGGGGTGATCTTCTACTTTGCCTGGTTTACGCGCGGCGTCACGGCAGCGTCGATCTCGACGGCGGCCCACCCGGACGGGCTGATCTTCTATGTTTCCTTTGGCGTCAGCTCTCTGTGGAGCGCCAGCACGTCGCTGCTCGACCTGGCCAGCTACCTGTTCCTCAATCCCGGCCGCGAGGTTTTCCAATCGATAACGCCTATCGCCTATGCCTTCTTCCTGCCGGCGGTCGCGACCTTTGTCTTTACCTGGATCCGGTTGAGTGCAAGCCATGGCGAATACCTTAGGTTCACTTACTCGATCTCGGCCGCGATGCTCGTCTTTTTCCTCGTGCTCTGGATGGCCGGCAAGTCGGTGAGCCTTGAAGAGAGGCATTTTCGTATCCCGTCCCTCTTGCTCTTCGTTGGTGTGGTGCATGCCTTCGTGACGAGCCGGTCTTGGCTGGCCGGGATTCTGTTTGTCGCCGTCGCCGCGCTTTCCTGCCTCTATGGGCTGGCCGCGTTCGTGACACGGACAGAAGCGAACACGCGCTATCCGATGGGCGACCGTGGTTTTCGGCAGCTGTCGGCCTCGGCCGAGGCAGTGGCCTATATCCGCACCATCGACGTAGCCGGGCCCGATTGGAAGAAGACGTTGATCTTTCTGCCGTCGCCGGAGATCGCCCTCGAGGTCCGCAATAGTCGTAGCTGGGCGAATCACGCCGACTTCGAAACGATCGAGGCTCTCAAGGCTCAGGTCTATCGTGGTCGTGTCGACCGCCTGTACGTCTTCGTCCAGAAAAGACTGCTGGGTGACGGCAAGGCCGACGCCATCCTGCGATCCTTTGTCGACTATCCGATCGATGGCTGGACCATGGTGCCGCTCGGCGAGCTTGTCTGTTTCTACCAGGTCAGCAAATAGCTGCTACCCGTGCGCACGCAGGAGGGTGGGGACGTGCCGCGATCGACTTCCTGCGGCGGCACGGAACAGGACGGTCCCGAGGCAGCCTCGGATGGGTCAGGAACTTTATCGGAGGCCTCGAGCCGACGCCCGTCGCAGTTGTAACGGCGCAATCGGTCGCGAAGTAAGCGGGCACTCCGGCACCCTTGAGCGGGGGCTGGGGTTTTCGTTCGGCCACCGGGCCACTTTCTGTGTGGGCAGCAGATCGCTGGTACAACAGCGACTGCTCAGCATCTCCTCTTTCAACAAGACACAGAGCAGATGGTGCAGCGGGGCGCCTTCTGCAGTCAGCTTGACTGGGCTTGCGGTCGTTTTGCCCTTTGGAATGAATTCGACTTGGCCGCTTGTGCCGGAGTGGGTGAGCGTGTTGTACTATCCCTATACCAACTAGGGAGGCAACAAAATGAATAAAAAGTTAGCCTGGATCGCTACACTGACGGCGACGTTTTTCTCAGTCGGTGTTGTGCCAGCCGTGGCGGAGCAGAAGCCCGCTTTCCGTCCAAGCAAGCAAGTGACGATCATTGTTCCCTACAGCCCCGGCGGCGGGACCGATACAGTGGGTCGCCTGCTGGCCAAGGCCCTCGACGAAAAGTGGGGACAGACAGTCATTGTCGACAACCGTACCGGCGGCAGCGGTTCGATCGGGGCCGGTTTCGTGGCTCGTGCTGAGCCCGATGGCCATATGATGGTGCTGGCGGTCACGGGCATCGCCATCAACGCCCATCTCCTCAAGTTGCCCTACGATACTCTGACGGCCTTTGCTCCGATAACGGCGGTTGCGTATCCGGTCTCGACATTGCTTGCGACGCCGACCCTTCCGGTCAACGATCTCAGAGGGCTCAAGCAGTTGGTAGAGAAGGAGGGGCCCGAAAAGCGGTCCTTCGCCAGTCCGGATCCGGGCAGCCGCTTGGCGGCTGAGCTGATTTTCGAGAAGGCCGGCATCAAGCTCTTGAACGTGCCGTACAAGGGAGCCGCTTCCTTCGTCACAGACATAGCAGCCGGCCGCGTCGATGTCGGCATCGCCAGCGTCACGTCAGGTCTGTCGCTGATCAAGGCCGGCAAGCTCAAGTCGCTCGGCATTGCCGGCACAAAACGTATTGCCGCCCTGCCTGACACCCCGACATTCGCCGAACAAGGATTCCCGGGAATCGAGAACAACTGGTACGGCTTGTTCACCACTGCGGGCACACCCCCAGCGGTCGTCGAAGCGATCTACAAGGACATCGCCGAGGTGATCGCGCGTCCGGATTTCCAGGCGAAGCTGGTCGACCACGGTGCGCTGCCAGGCGGCGACACGCCGGCTGCATTCAGTGCGCGCTTCCAACGTGACATCAAGGAGGCGGGGACTGCCATCGCCCGTCTCGGCATGAAGGCCGAGTAAGGAGAACCCGATGCTTGAGAAGTCTCCCGCCGCCTGGACCGTCGTCGAGGTCCAGGCGGACAAGAGCTGGATTTATGCGCTGTCTCCGCCGGAAAGCGCCGAACTCCTGGAGGCCGTGCGCTCGGCGGTGCGAACCGCCGGCTTGATCGACGGGTCGATCCTCGACTGGCGTCGTGACGACTTCGCTCTGCGGCGATCGTTGCCAACCCTGGCCGCTGTCTTCCGCCAGGTACGTGACGGTCGTGCGATGGCCTTGGTGAAGAACCTTCCGCGCGACGGCGTTACGCCGGCGGAATTCAGGCTCATGACTTGGGCGATCGGTCTGCATTTCGGCGTTGCGCGGCCTCAGAACCGCGCAAGTGACTACATCACCGAGGTCAAGAACGCGGGCTTCTCCTATCGCAGCGCGACGGGCCGCGGCTACAATTCCAGCGCTGAGCTCGACTTCCATGTCGACGGGTCCGACGTGGTGTTGCTGTCCTGCTACAATCAGGCTCCGCAAGGCGGCATGAGTATGTGCGCCAGTGCAGCCACCGCCTACGACGTCGTCGTGCAGGAACGTCCCGACTATGCCGAGGCGCTCACGTCCGACTACACGTTCAGCCGCAATGGCGAGGAGTCGGAGGGCGAGGAGCCATGGTACGCGGCGCCCGTCTGCGCCGTGAGAGACGGCCGCGTCTTCTGCAAATGGAACCGCAATCGGATTCTGAACGCTCAGAAATTGGAAGGCGTGCCCAGGCTCACCACTCTGCAGCTCGAGGCGATGGAATACTTCGATACCGTCCTGCGGCGGCCAGAGAACATGTTCTGCATGAATCTTGAGCCTGGCGACCTTCAGATTCTGTGCAATCAGACCATGCTGCACTCGCGTACCGGCTTCGTGGACCATCCCGAAGAGGACCGGAAGCGTACCCTGTACCGACTGTGGCTGGCGCGCCCCGATTCTCGGCGGCTGCCGGACAGCTGGGAGGTCTTCTACGGCACGACGGAGCCCGCGGCCGTACGCGGCGGCATGAAAGGGCATCACTACGACGAAGCGCGGCGTGCCTTCGATGCACGCCAGGCAGCGGCAGTAGGAATGCGCAACATAGATCCGGAGACAACCAAAGCCGCTTGAACGCAGGCGAGCAGGCGATGTCCACGCCGGCAAGGCCGCTCATCGCTGGAGACGGGTCAGGCGGGGCGCATACCGCCATCGACTGCATCGCTGGTTTCTCGATCGCGTAGGCAACCATTCTGGGGCTGAAGGCAAAGGTTAAGGGAGATTGAAGATGAGCAGGCCAGCGGCTTTTCGCGAGGCGATGAAGGAGGGGATGATCGTGGCCCCCGGTGCCTACGATTGCATGACGTCCCGCGCGATTGAGCGGGCCGGCTTCTCCGCGATCTATATGACTGGCGGCGGGAGCGCCTCGTATCTGGGCTATCCTGACTACGGGCTTCTCACCATGACCGAGATGGCCGATAACGCCGGCCGCATTGCCGCTTCGGTGAAGCTGCCGGTGATCGCCGACGCCGATACGGGTTACGGAAACGAGCTGAATGCCATCCGCACCGTGCGAGAGTACGAACGCCGCGGCGTGGCCGGTCTGCACATCGAGGACCAGGGCTTTCCCAAGAAGTGCGGCCACCTGGAAGACAAGGTCATTGTGCCTCTCGACGACTACGTCGCGAAAATCCGGGCGGCAGTGAGTGCCAAGATCGATCCCAACTTCATGGTGATTGCCCGCACCGACGCGCGGGCTCCGCTTGGATTCGAGGAAGCGGTGCGGCGCGCCAACGCGGCGATCGAGGCCGGGGCCGACATGGCCTTCGTCGAGGCGCCACAGACTCTGGATGAGGTGAAAGCGGTGCCGCGCCTCGTCAAAGGGCCGTGCATGTTGAACATGGTGTGGCGCGGAAAGACTCCCGACGTCCCCCTGCTCGACGCCGAGACCATGGGGTACAAGCTCGCCATCCTGCCCGGTATGCTGTTCCAGGAGGCGCTAGGTGTCTGCGACAGCATACTGGCCGAGGTCCTCGCCAGCGGGCGGCATCCCCCACCCAAGCTCGACATCACGCCGCATCAGGCCTTTCAGCGTGCGGGCGCCGACGAATGGGATCGTTACAGAACGCAGTTCCGTACTCCCGGGAAGCAGGCGGCCGAATAGCTACGCCAGTTAGACACCCACGTTTCTGGAGCAACCCAATGACTGTGACGAAGGCTTTTCGCGACGCAATGAAGACGGGAATGGTCGTGGCCCCCGGTGCCTACGACTGCATCACCGCACGCTCGATCGAGCGCGCGGGTTTCTCGGCCATCTACATGACCGGTGGCGGCACCGCCGCAAGCTTGGGCTATCCCGATTATGGTCTGCTTACCATGACCGAGATGGCCGACAACGCCGGCCGCATCGCTGCATCGGTGAAGCTGCCGGTGATCGCCGATGCCGACACCGGTTACGGCAACGAGCTGAACGCGATCCGCACCGTGCGGGAGTACGAACGCCGTGGTGTGGCCGGTTTGCACATCGAGGACCAGGGTTTTCCCAAGAAGTGCGGCCACCTGGAGGACAAGACGATCGTTCCGATCGAGGACTATGTGGCCAAGATCCGGGCGGCAGTGAGCGCCAAGGCCGATCCGAACTTCATGGTGATCGCCCGTACCGACTCGCGCGCGCCGCTGGGTTTCGAGGAGGCGATCCGCCGTGCCAATGCCGCGATTGAGGCCGGGGCCGACATGGCCTTCGTCGAGGCGCCGCAGACACTGGATGAGGTGAAAGCGGTGCCGCGCCTGGTCAAGGGGCCGTGCCTGCTGAACATGGTGTGGCGCGGCAAGACGCCGGACATGGCGCTCTCCGACGTCGAAGGGCTTGGCTACAAGCTCACGATTTTGCCCGGCGTACTGTCGCGCTCGGTTCTTGGCGCCTGCGAGATCGCACTCGCCAACCTGAAGCAGCAGGGTCGCCATCCCATGCCGACATCCGACATCACCCCGCAGCAGGTTTTCCAGCTCGCGGGTGCGGATGAATGGGATCGCTACCGGACGCAGTTCCGCCAGCCTTTGAAGCAGGCGGCGGAATAGGCATCAAAGTCTTGTTGAACAAGGAGAGCGCACGATGAAGTACGACGTTATTTCGGCCGATGGTCATATCGATCTGATCTGGCTACCGACGGACCTGTTCACCGCCAACGCCTCGGCGAAGTTCAAGGACCGCATGCCTCACGTCGAGAATGGTCCCGACGGCCCGCGATGGATCAGCAAGAACGGTGCCCAGTTCGGTCTGGTGAACGGCATGGGTTCGGCGGGCCGCAAGTACGTGCCAGGCGAGATCTACCGGTCGGACCGCATGGCGGCGACCGGTCTCTATGAGGATGGCAAGAAGGGCATTCGCCGGTTGACCGATCCCGACCTGCGGCTCAAGGACCAGGATCTCGACGGTGTCCAGGCAGAGGTGCTCTATGGCGTGCTCGGGTCAAGCGGACGCCTGAACGACGGCGAGGCTGCATGCGAAATGCTGCACATCTACAATGACTGGCTGCACGACTTTTGCAGCCATCATCCGGACCGCCTGATTGGTCTTGCCAACGTACCCAGCCATGACATGAAGGCAGCCGTGGCCGAAGTGAAACGGGCGGCCGACCGCGGCGTGCGCGGCATCGATGTCGCCAATCGGCCCGATATGATCCCGCTCTATGATGATTTTTACGAGCCGCTGTGGCAGATCGCGCACGAAACCAAGATTCCCGTGCACTTCCATACGATCGGTGGCCGTTCGCCAGACTATACCAAGATGACGCCGAAGATCGCGCGCCGCGCCTTCGCGACCCACATCACCGGCTTCCAGATGCACATGAGCTACATGCTGATCCAGCTCATGTTCAGCGGCGCATTGGAGCGCTATCCGGACCTCAAGGTGGTGATTGGAGAGGCCGGCCTTGGCTGGATTCCCTATGTACTCGAACACATGGACCTCGAGTGGGAAGACCAGTTCAAGGATCTCGACCTCAAGATGAAGCCCAGCGAATACTGGCGTCGCCAGTGCTTTGCGACCTACCAGACGGACATGGTCGGCATCAAACTGCTGGAGGAGCTCGGCGAGGACAACGTCATGTGGGGCTCCGACTACCCCCATCCCGATGGCATCTGGCCGGACTCGCGCGACTTCATCAAGAAGGAGCTTGGCCATGTGCCGGCAACGACACGTCGCAAGGTGATCTGCGACAACGCCGCCAAACTTTATCGTCTGGCGTAGCGCTTTGCCCGAATGCATTGTCCCCACCACACTGGAAGTGGCGTGGTGGGGAAAAGGCACTGACTCGGTCTGAGCACCCATCGCAGTCCGGAGACTGGAGCAACGCATGATCATCGACCGCATTGAACCCATTGCCCTCAGGCTACCGGGGGCGAAGCGGCCAGCCAACGTCCCATCGGCGCTGGCGAGTGACGATATGTGCCTTGCCCTTTGTCGCGTGACGACACGCGACGGTCTGGTGGGGTACGGTGAGTGCCTGTCCCTGCGCCCGCCGATGCAGAATGCATTGATTGCCACCATTCGTGATGCAATAGCACCGCACTATCTCGGCAAGCAGGTAGACCAGAAGGAGGCGCTGAACCTGTCGGCGCGCAAGCGCTTCGCGAGTTTCGGCCGCGCCGGTACGGTGTTGAACGCACTGGCCGCCGTCGACATCGCGCTGTGGGATATCGCCGGCAAGGCGTCGGGTCAGTCGGTCTCCGTGATGCTGGGCGGTGCCCGGCGCAACCAGGTGCCGGTGATGGCAAGCCTCGACAAGTACGATCATGCCGGCCGCGCACGGCAGCGGGTCGAGCAGGCGCTGGCAACCGGCGTGGCGTCCGTGAAGGTGCACGAGGCGAACCTCGAGGTCATCGAGGAGGCGCGTCGCGCGATTCCCTCTGCAACGCCTTATGTCGCCGACAGCAACAACGCCCACAGCCTGGCCGATATCAGGCGCGATGTGAAGCGCTGGGCAGCGCTCGGCCTGCTATGGTTCGAGGATCCATTCTGGCCGCCCGAGGATCTGCTCGAATGTCCGGCCTTGCCGGGGATCGTAATCGGCATGGGCGCCGATTTCGGCTCTGCGGAGCAGATGGCGGTCTACAGCAAGACTCCGGCAATCGGCGTGCTGCAGCCCGATGTCTGCATGCTGGGAGGGCTCTCCGAAGCCCGGCGCGCGCTCGCCATGCTCGCTGCAGCGAAGAAGACGGTGGCGCCGCACACGCCGTTCGTCGGACCGGCGGCGCTCGCTTCGCTGCACATGCTCGCCGTCACCGAGGAGGAGGGCTATTTCGCCACGGTCGAGGCTGACGACTCGATGGATCTCTACGGTATCGGCCTCACGCGTTGGCAGAAGTCGCTCGACGTACCGACCGGCCCGGGGTTGGGCTTCGATCCGGATCCGGACTTCCTGCGTCACCATCTTTATGCCGCAGCTAGCTGACGGCCTCGATGATCTTGAAGGGTCGTCCAGCGTCGAGCGGTGACGCAGTGCCTTCGGGGCTTTCAAACCTGAGGGGGCGTGTCCTGTCCATACCGAAAACTCCATCCACTGGCGTGAGGGGCGGGATCGAGTAGGCTGAGCCTCCATGATCGCGTTTCTGAGCCTCGCCCTGCATGTCCTGATCTCTCCGTTCAAGACGCGGGCGCGGTTGGAAGCGGAGATTGTGATGCTGCGGCATCAGTTGAACGTGCTGCGCCGACGTGTCCCCTCGAAGCCCAAATTGTCGGTCGCCGACCGACTGCTCTTCGTCTGGCTCTATCGGCTGTTCCCGTCGGTGTTGAACGCCGTCACTATTTTTCAGCCCGAGACGTTAATCCGTTGGCATCGGGCGGGCTTCTGCCTGTATTGGCGCTGGAAGTCGCGCTCTCGTGGCGGCCGGCCAAAGGTTCCAATCGAGATCCGGCGTCTGATCCGCGACATGAGCCTGGCCAACCGGCTGTGGGGCGCGCCGTGGATCCATGGCGAACTGCTCAAGCTCGGGATCGACATCGCGCAGTCGACGGTAGCCAAGTATATGGCGAGGGACGAGCGAGGGCGGTCGCAGACTTGGAAGACCTTTCTGCACAATCATTCGACCGGCATCGCCGCCATGGATTTCCTGGTCGTGCCGACGATTGGTTTCAAGCTGCTCTTCGTTTTGGTCATTCTCAGGCATCAGCGCCGGCGGCTGATATTGCTCACGGTGACGACCAATCCGACGGCGGAATGGATCGCTCGCCAGATCACCGAAGCCTTCCCTTGGGATGAAGCGCCAAAATACCTGATCCGGGATCGTGACGCGTCCTACGGCCATGCCGTCACCAGGCGTCTTGCGGCCATGGGCATCCGTGATCACCCGACGGCGCCGCGCTCACCTTGGCAAAACGGGCACGCGGAGCGGTTGATCGGATCGATCCGGCGGGAATGCCTCGATCACATCGTCGTCTTCGGCGAGGCCCATCTGCGCCGGATCCTTGCGGCCTACGCCGGCTATTACAATGAAGTCCGGACGCATTTATCTCTGTCCAAGGATTCTCCGGGCCATCGGTCCGTGCAGCGGTACGGCCAAGTCGTCACGGGGCCGATTCTCGGCGGACTTCATCATCAATATTGCCGGATGTAGTACTCAGTAGGCACAGGCACCCCGGCGAGCTTTATCCCCGCGTCGGCTTCATCGTCACCAATCTGTCGCGACCGGTGGAGCGGGTCGTCGCCTTCTACAACAAGCGCGGGACGTGCGAGCAATGGATCAAAGAAGGCAAAAATGCGATCAAGTGGACACGGCTGTCGTGCTGCTCGTTCGCCGCCAACGCGGTGCGTCTTCAGTTGCACGCCCTGGCCTACAATCTCGCCAACTTCATGCGG
>JABMNB010000686.1 GCA_013205335.1 Rhodospirillales bacterium | reverse complement strand
GTCATCGTCATCGTCATCGTCATCGTCGTCGTCGTCGTCATCATCGGAATCATCGTCGGATTTATCGTCCTCCGGCTCATCATCATCGTCGTCGTCTTCTCCCTCTTCCTTGCCGGCCTTTTCCTTGGCGGCGGCCTGGTCGTGGACGAGCGCGAGCTTGTCGGGATCTTCGACGGCGGGGGTGGCGTTTTCGATGTCTGACATGTCGGGGATCGTCACCGTTGCTCGGTACGTTTACGCAGATGGATGGGGCCGAAACGCTCGGTCTGGCGCAGCTCGATCTGGCCGTCCTTGGCGAGTTGCAGACCCGCGACGAAGGTCGCAGCTATTGCCGAGCGGCGGCGCGCCGGATCGGTCAGGCCGGCCGGCAGGAAGGCTTCGAGCGACTGCCAGTCGATGGCGATGCCCAGCATGCGTCCGAGCCTTTCCGCCGCCTCCTCGACCGAGAAGAATTGCATGGGCTCGATCTGGTAGGTGTCGGCGTCCTTCGGCCGGACCTGAGAGCCGTAGGCGCTGAGCAGGTCGTAGAGCTTCACGTCCCACACCGCGCGGCGCACGACGACGATGCCCTCGGGCTGGCCGCGCGCGAAGATGTCCCGGCCAAGCTGGGGCCGCGCCATCAGGCGCGCGCCGGCTTCCTGCATCGCCTCGAGGCGGCGCAACTGCCACTGCAGCGCATCGGCCATTTCCTGGCCCGACGGCTCCTCGCCGGCCGGCGGTTCGGGCAGCAGCAGGCGTGACTTCAGGTAGGCGAGCCACGCCGCCATCACGAGATAATCGGCCGCCAGCTCGAGCCGCATGCGGCGAGCCTGGTGGATGTGGACGAGATACTGATCGACCAGCGCCACCATGGAGATCCGGCGCAAGTCGACCTTCTGGTCGCGGGCCAGGCTCAGCAGCAGGTCGAGCGGACCTTCGAAGCCTTCGAGATTGACGATCAGCTCGCCTTCGCCCGGCGCGATTACATCGGGACCGCCCGCGGCAAAGCTGTCTGTGGCGCCGCCCTCGACGGGGGGCGCGGGCGTGTCCTCGGGCGGCGGGCTGACCGGTTCGTTCATGCAGTCCCGGTTTAGTCAGCGGGAGCGCCTACCGCCACATGATTTGGCCCCGCCTTATCCCCATTCCGGCAAGAGTTCGGCGACGCGCCGGACCGCCTCTGCGAGGCCTCGGGCGCCGGCGGGATCGCGATGGCGGGCGAGGAAGCTGCGGCCGTCCTGGAAACGCCGGCCCGCCGCCTCGGTCATGGCGCCGGTGCGCCCGACGATCTCAAGCATTTCCGCCATCCTGCCGTTGCAATGAAGGGCGACATCGCAGCCGGCGGCCAGCGCCCGCGCCGCCCGGTTACCCAGCGACCCGCCCAGCGCCTGCATCGAGAGGTCGTCCGACAGCAGAAGCCCGTCGAAGCCGATATGAGTGCGGATCACGTCCTGCACGCTCCCTGCCGAAACCGTGATGCAGTCCTTTGCGTCGATCGCCTCGAACAGCAGGTGGCCGGTCATGGCCCAGGGCAGATCGGACAGCAGTTTGAACGGCACAAAGTCGGTACGCTCCAGCTCGGCGCGTGAGGCCGTGACCGTCGGCAGCGCCTCGTGGCTGTCGACCGTGGCACGACCGTGTCCGGGGATGTGCTTGATGACCGGCATCACGCCCTCGGCCAGCAGCCCCTCGGCCGCGGCGCGGCCCAGCGCCGCCACAGGCTCGGGCCGGTCGGCATAGGCGCGGTCGCCGATCACGGCATGGGTCTCAGGATAAGCGATGTCGAGCACGGGCAGGCAGTCGACATCGCCGCCGATCGAGGCGACGTCCGCAGCGAGCAACCGCGAATTGAGTTTGGTCGCCTCGAGCCCGGCGTCAGGGTCGCGGGCGTAGAGTTCGCCGAGCAGCCGGGCCGGCGGAGCCTTGCGCCAATGGGGCGGACGCAGCCGGGCGACGCGGCCGCCTTCCTGGTCGATCAGCACGGGCGCCTCGGCGCGCGCCACGCACGACCGGAGATCGTCGACCAGCCGCCGCGTGCCATCGACGGTGTCGACGTTACGGGCGAACAGAATGAAGCCCAGCGGATCGGCATCGCGGAAGAACGCCCGTTCCTCCGCCGAAAGCTCGGGCCCGGCGCAGCCCAGAATGACCGCGCGCGGCCGGCTCATCGAAGGGACCTCACCAGGTCGATCTCAGCGCGCGGGCGGAACCGAAACGCAGTCGGCCTTGCGGGCCTTCAGCGAGCCGCACACGGAATGGGCCTGCTTCTCGTCGAGGGGGCCTGCCTGCACGCGATACCACACGCCGCGATCGCCGAGATCGACGCGGACCGCCTGCATGCGCAGGCTGGCCAGCACGTCGCCGTGAGCGCTCTGCAGCCGTGCCCAGGTCGACTTGGCGACGTCCTCGTTCTTCACCGAGGCGACCTGGATCCGCCAGCCGCCGGTCGGGCCCGACATGTTCTCGATCAGGCTGGCGATGCTGGGACCGCTCTCCGTCGTCGTCGGTGCGTTGGTCGCCGGCTGCACATTGGGCGGATTGGCCAGCACCTTGGGCTGTGTCAGGGCCGGCGCCGTGGTGGTCGATGCCTGTTGCAGCGGCGTCGGCGTCTTGGCTGTCTCCGGCTCCTTCGGCGAGGACGGCAGCGGCAGGCCATTGGCCGGCAGCTTGGGCGTCACGGCGACCGGCAGCAGCTTCTCGGGCTGGGCAGGCACTGTACCGGGAGAGATGCGGTTGAAGACTTCCTTGTCCTGATTGGGCACCACCAGGCCGCCGGCATTCTCGGGCTTGATGCGGGCCGGCGACGTCGACGCCTGCACGACCAGCGGCTCCAGCCCCCGACCGCCCGCCTTGACGTCCTGATTGTGCGCCCACCACACGACCGAGCCGAAGCTCGCGACGGCGGCGACCGAGACCATCACCGTGAGGATCTGGCCGCGGCGCCGGTTGACCCGCATGAGCAGCGAGTCCCGGGGAGGCGGGGGAATTGAATCGGGTTCATGCGCGACGGGCCGAGGCGGAGGATCGAGCCGCACAGCTACCGACTCGTTGGGCCGGTAGATCGTTGGTCCGTCGCCGGAGGGGGACCGGCGAACATGCATTTTTTATCTCATTTCATCGACGGGTGTGACGCCGAAGACCTTTAGACCTGATCCTATCACAAAACCGATTCCCTGTACCAATGCCAGTCGCGCCCGCGTGAGATCGGAGTCGCCTTCGATCACGAAGCGCAGGCCCGGCTCCTCCCGTCCCCGGTTCCAGTGGGAGTGGAAGGCGGCCGCCAGGTCGTAGAGATAGAAAGCAACGCGATGGGGCTCGTGCGCCACCGCCGCCGCTTCGACCTGGCGCGGCCACTGGGCGATCATCCGGATCAGCGCGAGTTCGCCGACATCGGACAGCCGGTCGAGCGGCGCGCCGTCGAGACCGTCGATCGCGATGCCCGCGGCCGTCGCCTGGCGCATCACGGAGCGGGTCCGCGCATGGCCATACTGGACATACCAGACCGGGTTGTCGCGTGACTGTTCGGTGGCCTTCACGAGGTCGAAGTCGAACGGCGCATCGTTCTTGCGCGTGAGCATGGTGAAGCGCACGACGTCGGGCCCGACCTCGTCCAGCAGGTCGCGCAGCGTCACGAACGTGCCGGCGCGCTTGGACATCCGCACCAGCTCGCCGTTGCGCATGACGCGCACCAGCTGGCAGAGCTTCACGTCGAGCTCGCCCTGCTTTTCGGTGATGGCGCTCACCGCCGCCTTCATGCGCTTGACGTAGCCGCCATGGTCGGCGCCCCACACGTCGATCATGTCGGCGAAGCCGCGGCGATACTTGTCGTGGTGATAGGCGATGTCGTTGGCGAAGTAGGTCCAGCTCCCGTCCGACTTCTTGAGAGGCCTATCGACCTCATCGCCGAAGCGGGTGGCGCGGAACAGCGTCTGCTCGCGGTCCTCCCAGTCGTCGGGCAGCTGGCCCTTCGGCGGCTCGAGGCGGCCCTGGTAGATCAGGTCCTGGCGCATGAGTTCCTGGAAGGCGCGGTCGACGGCGCCGCTCTCGACCAGCGCGCGCTCGGACGAGAAGACATCGATATGGACGCCCAGCGTCTCGAGGTCGGTCTTGATCTCGGCCATCAAGGTGGCGATGGCGAAGGCCCGCATCTCGGGCAGCCAGTCGGCCTCCGGCTTGCCGATCCAGCGCGCGCCGTCGCGCCTGGCTATCGCGGCGCCGACGTCCTTGAGATACTCGCCGGGATAGAGCCCCTCGGGGATCGACTCGATCTTTTCGCCGAGCGCTTCGCGGTAGCGCAGGTAGGTCGACTGGCCGAGCTTGTCGACCTGCGCACCCGCGTCGTTGATGTAGTACTCCTTGGTGACGTCGTAGCCAGCCTTGTGAAGCAGGTTGGACAGCGCATCGCCCACGATGGCACCGCGCGCATGGGCGACGTGCAGCGGGCCGGTCGGGTTGGCCGAGACATACTCGACGTTCACCCTGGCGCCCTGCCCCATCGTCGAATCGCCATAGGCGATGCCGGCCTTCAGGCAGTCGCCGAGGCGCGCCCGCCAGAACCCATCGGCGATCTTGAGATTGAGGAAGCCCGGCCCGGCCACCGCCCCATCGACCACGTCGGGATTGGCCTTGAGGCGGGCGAGCAGCGGCTCGGCGATGTCGCGCGGCTTCTTGCCCGCGGCCTTGGACAGGACCATCGCGGCGTTGGTCGCGATGTCGCCATGCGCGGCATCCCGCGGCGGCTCGGCCGTGATAGCGGAAAAATCGAGCTTTTCGGGCAATTCCCCAGCGGCCTGCATGGACTGGAGTGCCGCGACGATCTCGCCGATGAAATGACGGTACGGATTCATGCGCCGGGTATTGCCGAATCTGCGCCCTTTGTCATCCAGTGGTCCAATTCAATGGAGCGCGATACGCGCTGCCCGTTCTCTCGACCGGAGCCGTCAGGAATAGAGGTCGAACAGGCGGCGGTGTTCGTCGAGGGCGAAGCGGTCGGTCATGCCGGCGATGTAGTCTGCGACGACGCGGGCGCGGGCGCGGGTCCCGGCCTGCTCGGCCTTCTCGCGCCACGGCGAGGGCAGACAGTTGGGCTCGGCGAAAAGGAGGTTGAACAGGTCGACCACGACGCGGCGTGCCTTGGAGTGCGAGCGGTTGAGCTTCCAGTGCTCGTACATGCGCGTGTAGAGGAAGCGCTTCACCGTCTTTTCCGTCGCCGCCATCGCCTCGGAGAAAGCCACGACCGGCCGGCCCAGGGCACGAACATCGGCGACCGATCCGGGCGCCGTTTCCTTCAGGCGCCGCCGCGTCTCGGCGACCACGTCCTCGACCATGGCGTTGATCACACGGCGCACCGCCTCGTGGATGAGGCGCGTCTGCTCGATACCGGGATACCGCGCCGTCACCAGCGCGAACATATCGCCGACCAGCGGCAGGCCGAGCAGGTCCCTGACCTCGAACAGGCCGGCGCGCAGCCCGTCGTCGATGTCGTGGTTGTTGTAGGCGATGTCGTCGCTGAGCGCCGCGACCTGCGCTTCAGGCCCGGCATAGCCGTCTAGTTCGAGATCATGATCCTTGCAGTAGTCGACGATGGCGGCCGGCAATGCGCCCAGCGTCCGGCCGGGCGTCAACAGCGGGCCGTTGTGCTTCACCGCGCCCTCGAGCGTCTCCCAGGTGAGGTTCAGCCCGTTGAACTCGGCATAGCGGTCCTCGAGCTTGGTGAGGATACGCAGTGTCTGGGCGTTGTGGTCGAAACCGGCATAGGGCGCCATGACGCCGTGCAGCGCCTCCTCGCCGGCATGGCCGAACGGCGTGTGGCCGAGATCGTGGGCGAGCGCCACGGCCTCGCCGAGATCCTCGTCGAGGCGCAGCATACGGCAGATCGTTCGGGCGATCTGGGCGACCTCCAGGGAGTGGGTGAGACGCGTGCGGTAGTGGTCGCCCTCGTGGAACACGAAGACCTGCGTCTTGTGCTTCAGCCGCCGGAACGCGGTCGAATGGATGATGCGGTCGCGGTCGCGCTGGAACGGGCTGCGCCCGGGCGACTCCGTCTCGGGATGGAGACGGCCGCGGCTCTGCCACGGCAGCGTCGCGTAGGGCGCCAGCGCCTCGTGTCGCCACATCTCCTCGGCCAAACGCGGTCCTCCTTGCAGGGCCGCGTTCTACGCCGTCCGGAGCGCGATGGCTACTTGACGAGGGTTACCGGCACCTTCGAGTACGCGATCACGTCCTGGGCGACCGAGCCCATCAGGACGCCGGCGAGACCGGTATGGCCGCGCGTGCCCAGCACGACCAGGCTGGCGCCAACCTTGCGGGCGAAGTCAGCGACGATTTCACCCTGGCGGCCGACGCTGACATGCGTCTTGGCCGGCACCGCGGCCTTCTCGGCCATCGCCACCGCCGAGGCGAGTGCCTTCTCGCCCTCTTCCCGGTGATAGGCTTCGATCTGGTCGCGCGAAACGAAGCTCGAGACGGCGCCGCCGACGCTCGGCTGCACGTTCAGCAGGTGCAACTCGGCCGCGCAGCCGTTCGAGATCATGTCGAGCGCGTGCTGGACAGCGCGATCGGACCCCTCCGACCCGTCGACGGCGACGAGGATGGCTTTGAACTTGTTCATGGCCGTTACTCCTTGCCCTTGTCCGTGGCGAGGTCCACTGGATCGTGGCCCTTGTGCTTCTGCTTCGCCCGGCGCTGGAGGAAATAGCCGAGGGCGACGACCAGCACCGCGCAGCCGATCTCGAGGATGGTCTTGGCGTGCGGCGTGATGGCGTTGAGCTGGGCGGCATAGGCCGGATCGGTGGCCAGCACCTCGCCCGCGATCCAGCCCAGCAACGCGCCGCCGGCGACGACGATGACCGGGAAGCGGTTGAGCAGCGCCATGATCAGCGTGGCGCCGAACACGATCAGCGGGATGGAAATGATGAGGCCCAGCACCATCAGCGTGGTGTCGCCTTTGGCGGCGGCGGCTATGGCGATGGCGTTGTCGAGGCTCATCACCGCGTCGGCAATGATGATGGTGCGGATGGCCGACGACAGCGAGCTTGCCGCCTTGACGCCGTCCTCGCCCTCCTCCTCGCCCTGCACCAGCTTGACGCCGATCCACAGCAACAGAAGGCCGCCTGCAAGCTTGAGGAACGGGATCGACAACAGATAGTCGACGATCAGTACGAAAAGGATACGCAGCAGGATGGCGCCGCCGCTGCCGATGATGATGGCCGGCCGCTGGTGCTTTTTCTCCAGGTTACGGCACGCCAGGGCGATGACCAGGGCGTTGTCACCCGACAGGATGATGTTCACCAGAATGATCTGGGTCAGACCGCTCCAGAAAGCGGGCGTCAGCTCAAATCCCATGTGCAGCGGTCCCCGTGCCGTTTTCCCTGTGGCCCATGCTTCTATGCTTCGGCCGAAGGTGTTAGTGCAGCCCTTATCAAGGGGCAAGCCAAACCGGACGGGACCAGGGGCGAATTCGCATGGCGGGCAGCATGGGCTACAACAGGATGTTTCCCGTCTCGTGGACGGAACTGCATCGCGACGCCCGGGCGCTCGCCTGGCGGCTCGCCGACCTCGGGCCGTTCAAGGGCCTCGTCGCGATCACGCGGGGTGGCCTCGTGCCGGCCGCCATCGTTGCGCGCGAACTAAATCTTCGTCTGATCGACACGGTATGCTGTTCGACCTACGACCGCATGGAACGCGGCGCCAAGGTCGAACTGCTCAAGGGCACGGCTGCCGAGCAGGACAAGGGCCGCGGCTGGCTGATCATCGACGACCTGGTCGACACCGGCGTCACTGCCCGGGCCGTCCGCGCGATGATGCCCGAGGCGCATTTCGCCACCGTCTATGCAAAACCGGCCGGGCGGCCGGTCGTCGACAGCTACGTCACCGAGGTGAGCCAGGACACCTGGATTCTGTTCCCCTGGGACCAGGAGGCCGTCATGGCCAAGACGGTCATAGAACTGAAGGGTGGCGGCAAGTGACGATGGCGCCTCCCGCCTGCACGACCAACATTGTCATCCCGAGCGAAGCGAGGGACCTTTCCAGCCGCCAACGCAGGGTCCCTCGCTGCGTTCGGGATGACAGCGTGCGGGACTTTACGATGTGCGCCATTGAAGCGCCTGCGCTTACAGGAGCCAACCGATGAAGTGTTACGTGATCCCCGCCCCCAAGGGCATCGACTCGCTCACCCTCGTCGAGCGGGCGGCCCCGACACCCGGTCCGCGGCAGGTGCTGGTGCAGGTCAAGGCGACCTCGCTCAACTATCGCGATCTGCTCACCATCGAGGCGCAGTATGCGCGGTCGGCGCCCAAGCCCGACCTGATCCCGTTGTCGGACGGCGCGGGCGAAGTGGTCGCGGTCGGGCCCGGCGTCAGCCGCGTCAAGGTCGGCGACCGGGTCGCGGGCTGCTTCATGCAGCGCTGGTTCGGCGGCGCCATCAGCGAGAGCGCGATGCCGTCGGCGATGGGCGGCGCGATCGACGGGATGCTGACCGAGTTCGCGGTGCTGGAAGAAGAAGGTGTCGTGAAGCTGCCGGCCCATCTGAGTTTTGAAGAGGGCGCGACGCTTCCCTGCGCCGCGGTCACGGCGTGGCACGCGCTGGTCGAGATCGGCCACCTCAAGGCCGGCGACGTCGTGCAGATCCAGGGCACGGGCGGCGTCTCCATTTTCGCGCTGCAGTTTGCGCGGATGTTCGGCGCGCGCGTGATCGGCACGTCCAGCTCGCCGGCCAAGGCCGAGCGACTGGTGCAGATGGGTGCCGAGGCGGTGATCGACTACAAGGCGACGCCCGACTGGGACAAGGAAGCGCTGAAGCTGACCGGCGGCCGCGGCGCCGACATCACGGTCGAGGTCGGCGGCGCCGGCACGCTCCCACGCTCCTTCACGGCGACGCGCCTCGGCGGCTCCATCGCGGTGATCGGACTGTTGTCCGGCATGGCGACGCTCGATCCCATGCCGATCCTGCGCCGCAACCTCAAGGTCCAGGGCCTCTATGTCGGCAGTACGCAGATGTTCGAGGCGATGAACCGCGCCATCGAGGCGAATGCCATCAGGCCGGTAATCGACAAGGTCTTTCCCTTTGCCGAAGCGAAGGCCGCCTACCGGCACCTCAAGAGCCAGAAGCACTTCGGCAAGATCGTCATTTCACACGCTTAAGGAAGCACACGTCACCATGATCAAGCGTCGCCTCTTCAACACGGGCCTCGTCACCGGCCTCGTCGCCCTGCCCTTCGCCAGGTCTGCAATCGCACAGACTGG
>JABMNB010000685.1 GCA_013205335.1 Rhodospirillales bacterium | reverse complement strand
GCGGGGAGACTGCAGCTGCGCCTGCTTCCAAGGCGACAAGCCCAGCACAAGTCTCGGGGACTGAGGGCGCACCCGTCCGGAAGCGCCGCCGGGCCACGGACACGACAGCCATTGCGCCGCCCAAGAGAGCGGCACGAGGCAAGAAGCCTCGAAAGCCCAAGTTCGGTAATCCGCTGGTCAAGGTATCGCCCGGCCTCCATGTGCGTGATGTCGGCCGCAACACGCCGCTAAGGATTCCTTACGGCAACAAGGAGGTCGCGCAAAAACTCGGGGCCCGCTACGGCGCCGACGGCTGGTATGCGCCTCCTGGCATCGATCTCTCCGCCTTCAAGGAAAACGGCTGGCTGTGACGCCTGGTGGCCGCTTCCACGTTGTGACAGCCCTCGCGACGGATGACACTGCTCGGGGGGTGGCACGGATTGCTGACAGCCGCCTTGCTTCGAGCCTTCATCCTGATCGAGGTCGCCCGTGACCAACTATGTCGTGTTCGACCTGGAAACCGTCCCTGACCTCGACATCGCGCGCCGGCTGCTCAACCTGGGAGCAGAGATGCCGAACGAAGAGGTTCGCGTCGCCATCGGCCAGAAGTACGCCCGCCCCGATCAGGACCCTCGCGAGATATTCCTAAAGCCGCTCTTTCACCGCATCGTCTGCATCGGCGCCGTGTTCGCCGAGCGTCACCATGACGGTCCCTTCTCCGTCCGCAGCATTGGCGCCCGACACATTGGGGAGAAGGACGAACCCAAGTTGATCGCCGACTTCCTGGCCGGCCTGCCACGGGACGATGGCGGCACCGGCCCCGTGCTCGTCAGCTTCAACGGCGGCGGCTTCGACCTCCCGGTACTACGCTACCGGGCCCTTGCCCTCGGCTTGTCCGTTCCAGGGCTGTTTCATGGCGGCCGCCGCGATTACTGGTATCGCTTCGGCCGCGATCACATCGATCTCTGCGACATGCTTGCCGGGTTCGGGGCCTCAGCACGGCCAAGCTTGAACGAGATGGCGGCCCTTCTCGGTGTGCCAGCCAAGCTCGACGGCATCGACGGGTCCAAGGTCGAGGGTCTCGCCGACGCAGGTCGCCTCGATGACATTGCCACCTATTGTCTCGGTGACGTCATCACGAGCTTCCGTCTTCTGCTCCGTCTCGCCCTCATCCGCGGCGAGATCGACGAGGGGCTGTTGGCCGAATCCGAACAGTCTCTGGATGAAGCGATTGAACGACACGAAAGGCATCGACCGTCGTTGTCGGCGATGCGCCAAGACTCATCCGGGGATGACGCTAAATAGAAAGCCCTGCGCATAGACCTCGCACATCAAATCTGGCGCGTCCGCCTGGACGCGGTACGGCAGGTCGACCGAAGTCTCAATCTCTGGCTCTCTGCCGCAGTTCCCTGTGCGTCACGCGATGGCAGTTCGCACAGAGGCAGGACAGATCCTCGAGCCGGGTCCGGTGACCTGCTGACATTTCCGCAACGTGCGCGGCATGGTGATGAACCTCTATGCAAGCGTCCCCAAAATCGGCCCCATAGACGGCGACCGGATCGAAATGACATCGCTCGCAAAAGAGACGGCCGTGCTCCCGCACAAACTGGGCTTTCTTGGCTGGGGACAGCCCCCGCCCGCGTTCCGATCGGAGGTGAAAAACCAACCTCCGGCCACCTTCTTCCCACTCTTCTTCCTCTGGCGCAGGCGGAACCACCGTTGCGTGGCTCGACTCGCCCTTAGGCACGATCTCGAAGCCAGCCGCCGCGAGGATGCGAAAGCAAGGCGTGCCTAGCCCGCCCGAAAAATGCGAGGGCAAGACCTGGAATCCGAGTGCTTCGCTCGCGGCGAGGCCGAAGACCGTCTTGGGCGGAAGGCGGACACCGTCCTCGCAAAGGAGGTCGTAGTCGGTCGACGCGCCGAAGGAATGCTCAATGGTCCCGCTCGCGAGCCGCTGCACGGCATTCCACACGTGCTCAGCCGTGACCCTATTTAGAGACTCGGCCGGCAGCCGCCCCTGGGAACGGGTATCAATTGCCAAAGACGTCCCCCTGTTCATCCTCGATCGAGCACAGCATCTTGGCCGATCTGATTAACGGATCCACCAGTTCCGCGCGTAGGTGACCAAGAACACCGACCACGAAATGCACGCCATCATTCTTTCCTGCAAACGCGTGCGCAAGCTGATGCTCGCGGGATGACCGGCAAAGAAGCCCACGATTCATTGAAGTAATCGTCAAGGCTGCCCCGCATAACACCGCAGCGGCCCGCACGCCCCCGACCGCCTCGGCCGACATGCTCCGGAGGGTTATTTCCTCGCTAGATTGATCGCATACGAAACCCGTACCGCGATTGATGGCGATGTCACCCCTCCACCCCAACCATATGACAGCCGACGAACGCCTGGCCGAACTCGGCCAGATCCTGGCCCGCGGGCTGATCCGGCTTCACGCGCGCGAAGCCAGTCCTTTATCCGCGGACAAGAGAGACAGTTTCGTCGACTTACCGCCCCACCGAAGCCGTCATGCAAATGCCCCGAAGCGGAAGAAGGCATGATGATGAACGACAGCGTATTGGCACGGGTGGCGGCTTTGAAGGGGATGCCCACCCCTGAATTGAAACTGCAATGGCAACAACTCTTTGACGCGCCG